>JAYVUR010000025.1:0-8136 GCA_043787715.1 Candidatus Melainabacteria bacterium | reverse complement strand
TTAATTCAAGTATAGCCATACCACTATGGCCGTTAAATTCAAGACTTTTGTTCCCATATCCCTTGTTACCAAGCTTTTCCTAGCCTAGCGCTTATGCCTGCCAGCCCCGTGACCTTACGAATAGAATTGTTACTATAATCAGCTATAAGAGCACTACCGTTAGCCATAATTGCTATATCGTGCGGCGTATAATAAAAAGACCTATAAATCAAACCATCAATAAAACCATCATCACCCGGACTACCCGTAGGAGTAGTAACTAGCCCGGCTTCAGTAACTCTGCGGATACTGTGCTCATCAGATACCAGTAAATGATCACCATTATCTATTGAAATATTAGAAGGTGCTAAAAATCCAGCCGCAGTTCCCGTACCATCAAGACTAACAGCAGTACCAGTACCAGCCAAAGTAGTTACCGCACCACCAGCAGCCATTTTGCGAACTTTATATCCCCCAAGTTCAGCGATATAAAGACTACCATTACTTGACATCGCAACATCAGTTGGATTACTGAATTGTGCTAGCAAAGGATTAGCATTATTAGAAGTAGCAGCAGTACCATCACCAGCAACAGTAGTAACGACGCCATCTGGGGTGATTTTGCGGGTGCGATTATTGCTTGAATCAGCTACATCTATATTATCACCAGCATCTATACCCAAACGCGTTAACTGTAAAACCAGCTAAATCTTCTGATAAACCAATTTAGCTTGCTGGCCTTTGTTTTTGGCAATTTTGATGGCTTCATGGATAGCTAATTTAACACTGTTTAATTTATGGGCATCACAGGCACTAAGTGTGAATAAGGGCTCGCCCTCACGCACTTTATCACCCACCGTCTTGTGCAAGATTAGACCAGCACTATTATCCACTGGACTATAACCAAGTTCGTGCACTAATTCACCTATACGCTTAGCGTCTATCTCACAGATATAACCACTAGCTTCAGCAACAGCGGTGTAAGTGATGCTGGGTTTGTTGTAATTGGCGATTAATCTATCTAGGTCTTGCCCCAATAAATCTTGCGCTCCGTCATTGCGAGGCGACGCAGTCGCCGTGGCAATCCCTTTGCTGCCACCATGAGATTCTTTGCTACGCTCAGAATGACGTGCCACTGCAGACATCGCATCCAACTGCACATCCACATCACTCTGCGCGCGCACGAACTCGAGGAACTTAGCGTAAGCTGCGCCAGATTCTAGCGCCGCAACTAATTCTGATCTATCACAAATAGTTGCGCATAAATCTATGCAGAGTTTATAGAAGTCGCTCTCCTCGTCATTGCGCAAAACCCCGTCATTCTGAGCAGAGCGAAGAATCCCCATGCCACCACCAAGGGATCCTTCGCTTCGCTCAGGATGACGATTAGCTAAATACGCCTCAAAATTCTTATAACCCTTAAGCACACTAATCGCTTCAAGCACCTCTAATGAGTTACCAACAGTAGCACCCAGTGGTCTATCCATATTAGTGAGCAGTACTTGTACATTGAGATTCAGGGCAGTACCTATATCTTTCATGGTACGCGCCAGCTCACGCGCTGAGCGCAAATCTTTCATGAATGCACCTTTGCCGACTTTCACATCGAGAATAATATGATCAGCACCAGCAGCTATCTTCTTCGACATTACACTTGAAGCGATAAGTGGAATAGATTCTACAGTACCAGTCTTGTCACGCAAGCTATAGAGCCGCTTATCTGCTGGCGCGAACTCGTCTGTCTGTGCGCCCAGTGCTATCCCGATGGTTTCGATTTGCGTTTCGAACTGCTTCATCGAAATATCCGTGCGGAAACCCGGTATCGCTTCAAGCTTATCGACAGTACCGCCGGTATGACCAAGCGCCCGCCCCGAGAACTTCGACACCTTAAACCCAACCGCCGCAAGCAAGGGACCTATAACTAGAGAAGTTTTATCACCGACACCGCCGGTTGAATGTTTATCGACGAAGCCGCGATTCATAGTACGCTTAATCGGACCATCGAGACTACACTCAGCATGTCTCTGCAGTGTCAGCACATGCCCGCTAAAAGCCATTGCTCTAGTGAGTTCTACGGTCTCAGCCTTAGTTAAGCCATTAAGACAAACCGCCATTAACCAAGCACTAAGCTGGTAATCAGGAATTTTATCGAGGTAGTTAATCAACCAATAAATATCAGCGGCACTATGTTCTAGTCCTTGGCGTTTGGCGTTAATTAGTTCTAGGATTTTAGTATTGCTATCCATTTGTCATTGCAAAAATGCCACCGTCATTGCGAGGAGCCGCAGGCGACGAAGCAATCCCCATACTACTGCGCCGCCGCACCAGCAACTATCTCAGAGATCTCTTGAGTGATACCAGCTTGACGCGCTTTGTTGTATTTAAGCACCAGCTTACTAATAACAGCATCAGCATTAGTAGTGGCATTCGCCATCGCTGTCATGCGCGCCGCTTGCTCGCTGGCTGAAGCCTCTAAGAGCCAAGCATAGACAGAGTTACGAATATATAGTGGTAGCAAAGTATTAATCAAGGATTTAGGGCTAGGATCAAAAATTACTATAGGCTCAGAATTAACCACAGCCTCTTCTTCATCTTCATCAACCACAGTTAAATCTCTCAGCGCATCAACATTAATCGGCAAGAAATTATGCTGTGCAACATTACTAGTAACCATGTTAATAAACTTAGTACTTATAATTTCTACCTTGTCGACACGCCCAGTACTATAAAGCTCACTAATAGTATCGACAATAAGATTCGCTTCTTGTGGCGTCGGCATAGTATCAATATTAGTAAAAGACTCTAGTAGCTCAACGCCTCTCTCTAAGAACTCTCTGCGCCCGAATACTACCGTAGTCTTGCGCCCCACCGTAATTACACTAACTTTCTTGCCTGCTGCTTCAAGCTCTGCAATACGTTTGCGCGTAGCCTTAATTACATTGGCGTTATAACCACCACAAAGTCCGCGATCTGCAGCAATACTAACTACAAGAACCGAATCTTCTTTATCGCGCTTCTTAAGCAAAGGATATCTATCTATATCTTCTGGTGCTATCGCTGCTTGCAAGCCTGCAAAAATTTCTTTAATTTTGCGCGTATAAGGTCTTGATGCAACAACCGCCTTCTGCACGCGATTAACTTTGGCTGCAGCCACTAGTTTCATCGCAAGAGTTATCTTTTTAGTCTTGCGGACACTTTTGATTTTGCTGCGGATTTCTTTGGAATTAGCCATAATGGAACTTGAAATATTGTAGCTTAAGCTTAAAATAGCAATATTATTATAATTTTATTATAACACTGGGGTAGTTAACCGTCATCCTGAACGCAGTGAAGGATCCCCATGCTGCCACTAAAAGATCCTTCGCTACGCTCAGGATGACCGATGTCACATCCGCTCTGGTGCACTAATACCCAACAAGCTAAGTGCATTCGCCAAAACTATGCGCGTAGCTACTACTATAGATACTCTCGCTCGCATCAAAACCGCATCATCTACTAGCACGCGGTTATGACTATAGAATTGATGATAAAGTCCAGCAAGTTCACGCAAATAATTAGCAATCTTATATGGCGCACGCGCCACTGCTGCTGCCGCAACTTCTTCAGGAAAAGCTAATAAATTAAGCACTAATTTCCGCGTAGAGCTAGCAGCATCACCATCAAGCGCCGAGAAACAATCATAAAGCCCAGTATTACTATTAAACTCTGCAAGCATAGTATCAAGCTCAATTTGACTTAGGCGCGGTGGCTCTTGGCGCGGCGCGGTGACAGCATCACCGATATTTATTTGCTCACCAATTATAGTGCGCAATATAGAACAGCAGCGCGCATGAGCATACTGCACGTAATAGACTGGATTGTCCTTATCCTTCTTCGTTGCTAGCTCTAAATCAAAAGTCATATGATTAGTGATTTGACTTTCGGCGAGGAAGTATCTCATGGCATCTCTACCGACTTCTTTATATAATTCTCGTACCGTAACTAAGTTACCTGCACGCTTAGACATCTTGTATTCGACACCGCCCTTCTGTAGTGACACCATTTGAATTAACGCCACTTCTAACTGCTCACGCGAAAAATTCAAAGCGCCAGCTTTTACCAAAGCCTGCAGACCTGCTACTAGACTAGGTTCCTGTCCATGATGATCAGCACCTAAAATATTAATCAAGCTGTCATAACCACGCCGTAATTTATTGCAATGATAGGCTAGATCTCCCGCTATATAAGTGTAATAACCATCACCCTTACGCAAGACTCTATCGCGCTCATCGCCCAGATCAGTCGCTCTAAGCCAAAGCGCAGCATCTGCTTCATAAGTAAATCCTGCTTGAGTAAGAAGATCACAAAGTTGAATTACAGCACAAGGCTCGCTAGGGTTAGCTCCTTGAGTACCATACAATTCCTTGTTCTCAGAGAACCAAGAATCAAACTCTACGCCAATATCAGTAAGCAATTCTTTCTGCGCAGCTAAGAAAATCTCTTTACCCAAAATTGCATAATCGTTGATGCTGATCTTCTCAAGTGACGCACGCTTCCCTTCAATACTTAATTTATCTAGGTCTACTGGGGGGGGTAAACGCGGCACATAATTTTGGGCATAAATAAATTCCCGCATAGAATCTAGTGGGTATCCACCTTCCGGATAAACACTCTCCTGCATTAAGCCTTCAGCAATCAGTACCGTCGCTTTAACAGACTCACCGAGCTTCATCATCTGCGCACCAGCATCATTAATATAGAATTCGGAGCTAACCTCGTAACCAGCCCACTTAAGTAGACTAACTAGCGCGCTGCCATAAACCGCTTGACGCCCGTGTCCTATATGCAAATCGCCAGTAGGATTAGTTGAGACATACTCGACTAGCGTTTTAGATCCTGAACGCGCTGGCAGCCTGCCATAACTATCACCCTGCTTATGCAATTCAGCGAGCGCCACGCCCAGCGCCTGCCAGCTCAATCTTAGATTAATAAAACCCGGACCAGCAATATCCACTGCTATAAAACTAGATCTATCAAGATGCTTAACTATCGCTTCAGCAACAGCACGTGGCGGGATCTTAGCTTCCTTAGTAAGTTTCATCGCGATACTTATCGCTCTATCACCATGTTCAGGGTTCTTGGGATACTCGACAGCTATTTCATCAGGTGCAGCACTAAGCTCGCCCAGCTCGCCAGCAGCGATAGCCGCAGTAATAGCTTGTTTAAATATATTTGCTATGTAGTTACTTAGCACCGAAGACCATTATAGCCGTTGCTAATCTCTAATACGACCCCACCGGCAGCCCCGCCATACCCGGCACAAAAGATCTAGCCATCTGTGCAGCACCGGCATTGTCTTTTACTGGTGGCACAACGCGCATACCATTGTAGCCAACATAAATAGCATTAGCACCGAAGTTCAGCGCCTTCACTTCAAGTCCATCAGGATAAGTAATTAAAGCTTCTATATAGTAGATATCTGGTTCTATTTTGACTTTAACTTTCTTTTCGCCCTTAACTTTTTTGGCTTTCTTCTCGGGTACAGGTTCAGGCACTACTGGCTTAAGCGGAATAGCAAGCGTGAGTCCCGCTCTACCAACAGCATCTAGCTTAGCCTTAGCAAGCTCAATAGCATCAGCACCAAGTTGCAAAGCAAGCGAGCTAGCATAGCCAGTATTAGAGCGAGATCCAAGTATAGTCACCGACTCAGCACCCGGTGCTTGCACCAAAACATCCACCGACTCACCTTCAGTGATTTGCTGCGGCATATATATGCGTGCTAATCGATCACGCTGACCGAGGTAGTTCTTCAGCTTGTCGATACGCTCGTTGGCGCAAGCAGGGCTTATAGAAAGAATAAGAGCGAGGATTAATATCACCAACTTAATTCTAATACAAGTTGAGTTTAAGCCTTGCTGCAAGCATTGCCTGTCTATCGCTCATATCAGGCTCTTTACCATCAACTTTAAAACAATTTTCAATGGTATTGGTAACAAAATACTGAAAAGTTGGAAAAGCCTGATGCGAATTTTGTCTTATTATCGCCAACACTAAGCAGCTCATTATCACCAGCGCTTGGTTTTACTGAGACCCGGATAAAATGACCGACATAAGAAGCCAATCTCAATAAATCTTCTGTACCCTCATCTTGCAGAGCTTGATCAGTGAATTTTGCACAAAGCTCTTGAGCTATTTCACCGGCACCCTTGACGTAACCGGGACTAGACGCTGAGGCATCATCATCTGCATTCTCAAAGTTAGCGACTAGGGTTGATTTAGAGTACCAACTAAATCCTCTAAACTGAAGGCGCCCTTTCCTCTGGCATAGTTAAAAGGAATCGGGCTGAAACTAACTTCCATACAAATATTATTTTTAGCATATTTTAGATATTAAGATCCACTAATAGTAAGCAATTCGACTGCTGCTATCGTTATAATATTATTATAATCATATCAACCTTAAAATCCCCAGCCACAGCTGAAAGCACAAAAATGACATCAACATGTCATTTTTGTTAAGCCCCAAAAAGCTCATCAACTAAGGTGTTACAATTAGCAGCCGTCATATAAATATGCCTACAATACAACAATTAATTCGCAAAAGACGCAAAAGCCAGACTGACAAAAGCAAAAGTCCGGCCTTGCAAAATAACCCAGCTCGCAGGGGTGTCTGCACCAAGGTGAGAACAATGTCTCCTAAGAAGCCCAATTCAGCGATGCGTAAAATCGCAAGGGTACGCCTGACTAATGGTTTTGAGGTTACAGCTTATATCGGTGGCGAAGGTCACAACTTACAAGAGCACAGTGTGGTTCTTATCCGCGGTGGCCGTGTCAAGGATTTACCTGGTGTGCGTTATCACATAGTGCGCGGTTCGCTAGATACTCAAGGTGTGAACAATCGCAAAAAATCAAGATCTAAATACGGTACTAAGAGAGAGAAAAAAGGCGCTAAGAAATAATGGCACGTAAAAATAGTTTTAGAAAAAGAGATACCATCGTAGATCCTAAATTCAAGAGTCCGCGCGTAGGTTTATTCGTGAATCGCATGACCCTAAAAGGCAAAAAATCACTTGCTGAAGCTCTTGTCTATGATGCTTTTGATATTATCGCCACAAAAATCACTGATAAAGAACCATTAGAAGTGTTTCTTACTGCAGTGAAGAACGCGATGCCTGTAGTTAAAGTTAAGGCTAAGCGTATCGGTGGTGCAACTTACCAAGTACCTGTTGAAGTAGAACCTCGTGTTAGTGAGGCCTTCGGTCACAGATGGATTATTGAATCGGCTCGCAGCCGCAATGGTAGAAGCTTCTCGGATAAGCTTGCTAATGAGCTTCTTGATGCTTATGACCGTAAAGGTAGAGCAGTAGAAACCAAAGAAGCTACGCACCGTATGGCTGAAGCTAATAAAGCTTTTGCACATTATAGGTAGACCTATCCCGAAAGCCCGATAGCTGCGTTACGCTCGCCCTCGGCTTGCTCATTTACGCTTTAGTAAACTCCGCCGCCTCGGACTCGCAAGCCTTGCTCTCGTGCTTTCGGAACAGGTCTACAAGAGTATCCTGCTAAAATTATTAGCCCATGCCACTAGTCGCACCATCAATTTTATCCGCCGACTTCTCCACACTTGAGAGCGAAATCGCTCGCATCGCAACTGCCGACTGGTTGCACTTCGATGTGATGGATGGTGTTTTTGTGCCGAATATCACCATCGGCGCGCCAGTGCTTAAGGCAGTGCGTCCTAAGACTAAATTATTCCTAGACGCGCACCTAATGATTGTGAATCCGCACAATCATGTAGCTGACTTCGTTTCAGCTGGTGCTGATATGGTTACCTTCCACGTAGAAGCTTATAGTGATGATACTTATACGCGCTTAGAGCAAGATCTTAAACCTAAACTGCCGGCTAATAACCAAGAAGGCTCAGACCCTAATCCTAAGTTCGCTGCCCCCGGCAAATTCAATATAGAAATCATTAAAGCCACTCTTGCATTGATTCACAAGCTTGGTGCTCGCGCAGGGCTCTCGATTAATCCCGGCACTGACATCGATTGCATAGAACCCTTCATTAATGATGTAGATATGGTGCTATTGATGTCGGTGAACCCCGGTTTTGGCGGACAAAAATTCATGCCGGTAGTCTACGATAAAATCGCCGCACTTAAAATCATGGCAGCTAAA
>JAYVUR010000024.1:0-2465 GCA_043787715.1 Candidatus Melainabacteria bacterium | reverse complement strand
AGCTGATGCAGCCGACCTTCGTCTATGACTACCCGATAGAGATTTCACCGCTAGCTAAGAAGCATCGCTCTAAACCTGGTTTTGTCGAGCGTTTTGAATTATTTATCTACGGGCGCGAAACTGCAAACGCGTTTACTGAGCTTACTGACCCGCTTGATCAGCGCGAGCGTTTTATAGCGCAAGCTAAGGAGCGTGAGTCCGGTGATGAAGAAGCGCATGTCTATGATGAGGACTTCATTCGCGCACTTGAGTTCGGCCTGCCGCCAACTGCTGGTATGGGACTTGGCGTAGATAGACTTGCTATGTTCCTTACTGATTCAGCTTCGATACGCGATGTTATTGCATTTCCGACTATGCGGGCTGAATAGCAAAAACGAGCCGTTAGGCTCGTTTTTGCGCTGCCGACCGCGAGTGCAAGCTCTAATAGTCATATTTTCAGAAAGACTATTACCAAAAATACCGTATTTTTAGAAAGACTATTACCAAAAATAGGGTATAATCTAATTAGTGTTTAGGCGTTTAATACAACAACCATTAGCTAATGGGAACAGCTTTTTTCTGTTCGGGGCCCGCGGCACCGGTAAAAGTTACTGGCTTAGAGAGCAACTTGCTGAAGATTCCTTACTTTTTGATTTATTAGATGTAGACACCAGAATTGAATTCAGTTCTCGACCTACATTATTAGAACAACAAATACCACCAAATTACAAAGGCTGGATTATTATAGACGAAATTCAAAAAGCTCCTGCTCTACTGGATACGGTGCATAAATTAATCGAAGAAAAAAATTACAAGTTTATACTAACCAGCTCAAGTGCTCGTAAGTTGAGGAAAATCGGTGTAAATCTACTAGCTGGTAGAGCACATACCTACCATATGTATCCTTTAACCTCTCAAGAGTTAGGTTCTCGCTTCAATTTGACCCAAGCTCTAACTATGGGGATGCTACCTAAAATCTATAATAGCTCCCCTGCTCAAGCAAAAAAATACTTAGCTTCTTATACTAAAACTTATTTACATGAAGAAATTATGCAAGAAGGTCTGAGTCGCAACTTAGAAGCTTTTAGTCGCTTCTTGGAAGCAGCAAGCTTCTCTCAAGCAAGCGTTCTAAGTATCTCACCTATTGCAAGAGAGCTTGGAATGAATAGTAAAACGGTATCTAACTATTTTGATTTACTTGAAGATATGTTGCTTAGTTATAGATTGCAAATTTTTAGCAAAAGAGCCAAGCGCAAGTTAATTCAACACCCTAAATTTTATTTTTTTGATGCAGGCGTCTATCAATCCATTCGACCTAAAGGATTTATAGATTCGCGAGAAGAAATAGAAGGGCATGCTTTGGAAACTCTAGTTTTGCAAGAACTTATCGCTCTAAATGAATATTATGATTTAGGTTGTCAAATAAATTATTGGCGCACCGAAAATGAGCATGAAGTAGATTTTGTTCTTTATGGAGCCAAACATTTTCTTGCAATAGAAGTCACTAGATCTAAGTCAATTTCTACAATAGATGACCTAAAAAGCCTAAACTTGTTTTTAGAAGATTACCCTGAAGCGAAAGCTTATATAGTATATGGGGGCAACAAAAAACTATACCTGGGAAATGGCATCATCGCATTACCAATACTAGAGTTTTTTCAAGAATTGCCTTTACTATTGAAATTAGCTAAACTATAGCTGTGCTACTAAGATTAGTCATCTGTCTCATACTCAGCATTAGTGCTGCCCGCGCCGCCGTCACCGGCATAATCCCTCACGACAAAATCATAGACTTATATACCGCTAAAGAATCCAAGCGTTTGCAAGATTGGTTCGTCTCGGTAATCGAGAATAGAACCAAGGCTCGCTGGCAGGCACCAGATCAGCCTTACTGTTCGCTAACTGCCTTCCTGCTTAGACTTAGTCCCGATGGTGAGATACGCGATATAGAGACTGTCTATAATAGCGGCACTGCAGCGCTGGAAGAATCTGCCCGCCAAGCCTTGATCGCTGGTTCACCTACTCCGGTGAAGCCGCCAGTAGTGTTTAGAGACCACTCGGTGATACTTTTCACCTTCGAGCATAAAGTAAACGATAAAGAAATAAGCGAAGTTGATCAAAACTTCAAAACCAACTCTAACTACTTAAAATTAACCAAGGATTATTATTTACGTCTTGCTGAGAAGAATAATCCCAGTGTTTTGTTTGACCTTGGTGAGTTTTACATCTCAGGCAATCCACCATTCACTAAGGATTATGCCAAGGCTTTTTCTTATTTCAAACGCGCTAGTGATCTAGGTTTCGTACCGGCAAAAAACGCAGTCGCCGCCCTCTACTCTATAGGGCTAGGTACTGCTAAAGATAGCGAACTCGCCAGCAAACTATTCCAAGAAGCAGCTGATGCTGGGTTTATTTCAGCACAGATTAATCTGGCGCGCATGACAGTGTATGGTGAAGGTGTCGAGAAGAATGCCCGTGCAGCTAGT
>JAYVUR010000023.1:0-2506 GCA_043787715.1 Candidatus Melainabacteria bacterium | reverse complement strand
TGTGCGCCAAGAACAAAACATAGCTGACGCTTTTAAGCATGCAATCGACCTGCAAGGTAGAGGTGACTACCCGCAAGCCATCGAGATATATAAGAAAGTTGCAGTGGATAGACCTAATGATGATGCAGTCTATTACAACATCGCAACTGCTTACCAAGCTCAAGGCAATTATGAACTAGCGCTTGAAAATTACAACAAAGCTAACTCTCTCAAGCCTGATGCTAGCTACGCTGACATTATTCGTAGTGTGCGTGCAGAATATGCCAATCAAATACTCGATGGCGCTATTCGCGAGCAAACAGCTGGTAATAATGATGCCGCTATCGCTGGTTACAAGCGCGTAATAGCGATGGTGGATAACAACGCTAGTGCTTGGTATAACCTAGCTACTGCTTATCAAGGCTCAGCTCGCGACAAAGAAGCTCTTGATGCTTACCAGCGTGCTTACAAGCTCGATCCTGCTACTCAGAGTGAAGCGCTATTCTTCTCAGCAACTATCCTTGAAGAGCAGCGCAAACTTACTGATGCTATAGATATGTACAACAAATACATGGCTGCTGCTCCTGCTGGTGCTTACGTACAGGATGCTAAGGCTAGAGTAGACTACGTCAAGACTTTTCTTTAAACCTTGATGCGGTCTATCATATGACAAATTCTTTGGTCTTCCGGCATCGAATCTCGTTCTCCCGTGCATTCGGTTATATAGCTATTGATCGCACGTTCTAGTTTCTCTAATTCTCGGATTTTCTGTTCAAGCTCTTGGATTTTCTTCTCAGCAATTTTACGTACCTTCGGGCAAGGTGATTTACCTTTGCTACGCTCTTCTAAGATTTCTTTGATTTCATCTAAATTAAACCCCAAGCTTTGAGATTTCTTGATAAATTTAATTAGACTAATATCACTTGGTAAATAGTATCTATATTTAGATTCTGACTTAGCGGCTGGACTAACTAAACCGATCTCTTCGTAGTATCTAATTGCGCTAACTGCTACTTTGGTGAGTTCGGCGACTTCACCTATTCGGAGTAATTTGGGGCTTTTAGTGGCTTTATTTAGGCTCATTCTAAGATTTAATAATTCAGGTGTTGACTCTCAAGCTGACTTGAGAGTGCATAATAGATTGTAAAGAAAGTACTAGGGAAAAAGCAAGTACTTGCTAAACAAAAGGAATAGATCATGAATAAGAAAATCGTAGCAGCAATAGTTTTGGCATTGGCGCTGTCTGGAGTTCAAGCCGCAACTAACTGCAAATGCCAGCCTCATTGTGCTTGCCACCAACCATGTAATTGCAAATAATTAGGAATTTGTAATTAGGACTAAACGCCGCGTTCGCGCGGCGTTTTTTTTGTGCTAGTATTGCTGATGGCTTTTGCTCTTCTACGATTTTTATGGGCCCGTAGCTTAGTTGGTAGAGCGCCTCGCTTGCACCGAGGAGGTCGAAGGTTCGAATCCTTTCGGGTCCACCATTTTATATCTGTCGCAGCTAACCTTCACTCCTTCGGAGCTAGTTTAGCTGCGGGCTCGCCGAACCTAGTAAGTTTTGGCTCGCTAAATATATGTTTGAATTTTAAAAATAAGAAGTTATTATTTTTTTGGCTGAGCAATTGCAACTAAATCATTAGGCTTGTCAGCAGCAGCAGTTTTTACTTGCCATTGCTTTTGCGCCGTTTGTGCTTGAGCATCGGTTAAAAATTTTTGTTGGACTAAAAATGGGAGCATATCAAGAGAACGTTTACGCAAGACTGCTGGAAAGGGAGTATTTTTAAGAGATTCTGGCTCTGTTTGCAAAGCCCCCATTATTTCTATGAGTGCCTCACCTTGTAAAACAGGCTCTCTAAAAACAATAGCTTTTAGTGCTTGTTTAGCTTTAGTATCTACTTCAGCCTCTAGTTTTTCACGTGGCATTGCTCCAGAATTACTCAAATACCAATTTTGATATTCTGTTGCAAGTTTATTCCACTGAACAATCCTTCCAATCACGTTACGGTTAAGCTCTAACTTTTTTAAAACTTCGGGACTCGTTGGATAGAGTTCTTTTTGTTCTTGAGCCCTTGCAGTGCCACTAGTTAAGGCTAGTCCTCCCGCCAAGCTGGCCATCAGTAATTGCTTCATATCTAGTGAATTAAGCATAATACGGGGTGATTTCTTAACCTTTCCTTAACTATAGCATGTTTAACTATTAAGGTAATACCGAGGGACAGGGTATGTGGGACAAGAGTATATCTCAGGTAAATATTGGTGCGGCAGCTAAGGATAGCATTCCTGCCGTGGTTAGCCACTTGGAACAATCACCCGTCATGCCGATGGCAGGGATTTCCGATGACGATATCTTTGGAGAAGCTAAGTCTAGTACATCAAGGTTAGCAGATACTGATAAAAAAACAGCGGCACCTACATTCCCCCAGCAAGGCATAAGCGCTAGGCTAGGAAAAGCTTGGTAACAAGGGATATGGGAACAAAAGTCTTGAATTTAACGGCCATAGTGGTATGGCTATACTTGAATTAA
>JAYVUR010000022.1:0-1792 GCA_043787715.1 Candidatus Melainabacteria bacterium | reverse complement strand
ACTCAGTAGAGATCGCAGCTGCCGTAATAGTAATGCCACGTTCCTTCTCCTGTTCCATCCAGTCGGTAACAGAAGTACCTTCATGCACTTCGCCGATTTTGTGGATTTTACCTGAGTAGAATAATATTCTCTCTGTAGTTGTGGTTTTACCAGCGTCGATATGCGCTGCGATACCCATATTTCTATAATCTTCAATCTTAGTTGTACGTGCCATGTTTATTCCTTATGTTATTTGCAAACTATATAATTTTACCGTGCAAACAGCCACTCACATAATAAAAATATAATGATGTCATTTATGTATGCACTCGCCCACGGCAGCGCAAAAACGTGACGCAAGTCACCTTTTTACTGTTATAACAAAATTATAATCAATGCGCCGCGTGATAAGCCTTATGAGCGGCTTTTACCGCCTGGGCTTTAGTGGACTTCGCGTCATTGCGAGTCTGCGTAGCAGACGTGGCAATCCCCTTACGGTGAGTAACGGTAACCGTAGTCGGTTTCGGCGTGGCAATCCCTTTGCTATGCACAACTGGTTTCGGGGTAGCAGTAGATTGCTTCGCTTCGCTCGCAATGACATCCTCCTTGGGCTTAGCTAACGGCGACTTAAGTTTCGCATTCATCTGGAACTCGGTATAGGTTTTGTCTGACTCTTTATAGTCACGCATACCCATCACTTGCGCTTCTTCAAAATACCGAGAACTATTACTCAAATTCAACGATAATGCAGCAACATCTTCTGGGCTGGTAGCTTTACCAGCAATCATTACGGTGTTCTTAGTAGAGTTAAAACGCTCAAACCATAAATTACGCGGCGTAAGATCACCCAGATCAAACATAATTAAATGCCACGGTGTACGACGTTTAGTGATCTTCAGGTAGAAGTCTCTCTCCGTCTCTTCTTCAACCTTCTTCGTCTCTAAGGATTTAGCGCTAGCGTAGATTTGTTTCATACGCTCAGCTCTATGTGAAAGCATACTCAATTCATGCTTATAGCGACCAATACTGGATTTGAGCATACCAGTGTATGAGATCAAAGCAAGAAGCAAAACCGCACTTAGAAGAAACACTATATTACGAGTGGTAACAGCGATAGGTGGATTAGGTAGCTTGGTCTTAATTAAAAGATCAAGTTGACCTTCTGCTTTATGCAGAGCAGCAGTGATCGCATGAGCTGGATCACTAATAATTTCATTAGGGAAGCTCAAGCTAAATGCTTGACTGGCATCACGCATCTTAGGACCATAAAGTCTAATCACAGTAAGATTAAGATTCTCAACCTTATCGAAGTAACCATTAATGAAGCGATTAATATCCTCCATCTGATCGCCAGTATTAGGAATAGCAGCAACAGCTAACGGACAGCCAGAACCCCAGAGACAAATCTCAGTCCTGTCTTCACCGACATAAGCTGTAGCACTCAATCTCTCAGTGATTCTTGGGGTGAACAACATAAAACTAGGCACCGCTCGAATCTTCTTAGCTCCCAAGAGTTTAGCCAGAGCAAGTAACTTCTCATAGACTCCATGCTTCACACCAAGAACCATATAGTCACAGAGGCTAGTTCCATCTTCATCACGCAAGGTGACATCAAGCTTCTTATAATTAAAATGCTGCGCAAACTTGGCTTTATCCAACTCAAGCCCCAGTAACACCTTCTTCTCGCGCTCAGTAATCTTCTCTGGCAGTGTTACCACTTGGTAGTTAAGAGCCTTAATAGCTACAGTGAAGTAAATATCTGTATTCGTTCGAATATTCTTGATCGATAAGAAATCTTTGAGAGCTTTAGCCG
>JAYVUR010000021.1:0-3018 GCA_043787715.1 Candidatus Melainabacteria bacterium | reverse complement strand
TACAGCGCAAAAACGTGACACTGGTCACGTTTTTGCTACGCTCGAGGCTGGGGGCGCGCCGTGCACGCACAGCTAAATAACTAAACTACCAAATCACGCAATAACTTCTCGCTGCCTATATGCCCGGGTAATAACTTAAGCACCGTATTCAAGCTTGCAGATGCTGAGACCCTCTCATCAAGCCCAATCTGGGCTTCTGCCAGCTTATAATAGAGCTCGGCATCATGTGCTAGCGTAGCCTCTGCTGATTGGAAGATTTCGGCAGCTTGCTTGTAACGCTTCAGTCCAAGATAAGCTGAACCTATTGATTTACGTAACTCTGGGAAAACCGTCTCAAGACTAATAGCATTCTTAAGCAACACCTTAACATAAGTCTCGCACTTATTACGCAGCATATAACTAACAGTACTTTCCAGAAATAATCTAAATGCCATAAAACCCGGTGAATCTATGGGATGAGCGTGTTGTGGATGCAAGTAATCACAAAGAAACAAACCCCAACGCTTAGCAATTGAATCTTCTGCTTTAAGATACAAATGCCGCGACTCCTGATGCTTGCCTGTAAGCAGAGCTACAAAAGCAGCTTGGCAAATATCAGCCGCCTTAAGAAAATGGCGCTTAGCACTAGAAAGTTTACCGAGTTCTAACTCTGCTTCAGCTAGTAATTCACAGGCAACCACGTCATTGCCAGGAGCCTGCGAAGCAATCCCCTTGCTTTTACTAATATATAACTTCAATAACTGCTCAGCATCAGCGTAACGCGCTTCAGTCATAGCAAGCTTAGCTTGAATCACCAATTCTTCAATTTGATCTTGAGTGATATTAAGCTTGAGTCCAGTCTTAGTACTGATCTTAGATTCACCAAGCTTACCAATATTCGGCATACGCAAATAATATGGCTGTAAGTCACTAGATACCGCTCTATGATTATGGTTCAAGAATTCAGCAATAATAGCAATATTAGGAGCCTCTACTACTTTTACTCCTGCAGCTAGTTCCGCTGAATAAAAATTAGTCTCAGGATTAGCATAGTTAGTATCAAGTGAAACATAGTAGTCGCGCTCGCTGAGCTGTAAAGCAATAGCTTGCTTAGTGCACCCGTATGTGGCAATCCCTTTGCTTTGCACAGCACGCACCAACTCAAAATTATTAAAAGCATAAACAGGAATACCAAGCACAGTCGCCATAGTCTTAGCGACAGTAAGCGCGGTGCGTATACCAGTGAATGATCCCGGACCAGTTATCACAGCAAGTTCAGTGATAGTCTCCGGCTTGATAGCAGCAAGCAAATTAATAAACTGCGATGAACTAGCTTGTTGCTCATAAACCTTAAGCAGCTCATAGCCATTATCCCCGCGCTTAAAAACAGCGACCGATTGCTTTTGCAGGCTTGAATCTAGGGCAACTAACACCACTATTAGTATTCTAGTATAATGAGTCTCATGTGCTCTTTTGGTGAGATTCTTAATGCCACGCAGATAAGCAGCCTAGCTACTATAGCCGGTGGCACCGTTACTCTAGGCGCACTAGTAGCACCTCAGTTATTCAGCAACGCTAGCAGACAAGAAGCTGGCAAACTTATGACTGCTATTTTTGGTAGCTTCGATCAATGGCTGAAAATATCATCGTTACTACTTCTTGCTAGCAAGCTACTGCATTTAATCATCGTTGAACGTTTTGTTTTTTCCTGGCCTATGTTCCTTACTAGTTTATTAACAGTGGCAATAGTCGCTATCAGTCTGCACCTGGTTTATAGAACTTCCCCTGAAATGCTCGCTGCCATGCGTGCTAATAAGAAGGAAGATTTCGAGCGCCTGCACCACCAGAGTGAGCTGCTGCATAGGGTTAATTTTGCGCTGGCGTTAGGGCTTTTGTGGACTTTTGCATAAACCCTTGACAAGGCATACTTGTGTATGGTAGTATATAGGTATGAGCACAACATTATCACCAAAACAAGAAGAAACCGCTGATGTCATCTATAAGCTGACTAAGAAGTTCAATTACCCACCGACTCTCGATGAGATCGCGGCCGAGATGGGCATCACCAAAGGTACCTTGCAGTACCACATGACTGCCCTGCGCAAGAAGAACGCTATAACTTGGAATCCCGGGTCAGCGCGTTCAGTGCGCGTAATAGATCCGCGTTACCTGCGTGAACTTGAAACTAAATATCCAGAAGCTAGCAGTGGTAGATTGCCTAAGCCGCCAGCTACTAGTGAATTCAGGGCTGAGCGCACACAGATACCAGTACTCGGCAAAATCGCGGCTGGAAAGCCTTTGAGCATCATGGATGATACTGATGAGTATCTCGAGCTTGATACTTATTTCCCTAGTGGTTGCTATGCACTGCGCGTTAAGGGCGAGAGCATGGTGGATGCGCTAATCTCTGATGGCGATCTGGTTCTTATCGAACCGCGCCACACTGCGCATAATGGAGAGATAGTAGTGGCTCTATTGGATGATGCCGCTGCGACTCTTAAGCGTTTCTACAAGGAAGATGGCCGCATTAGATTACAACCAGAGAATCCTACTATGCAAGCCATACTAGTGCCTGCTGGACAAGACCTGAAGATACAAGGCATTGTTAAGGGTGTGATACGGAAGGTTTGATGCCAGGTAAATCATCAAAACCAAAACTTAAACCAAACTCCAAAATACGAGTAGAAATACAAAAGTGTATTAAAGATTTGAATTTAAAAGCAATGGTTAAATTAGTTACCAAGCAAAATCGCCATAAGCTAATTAACGACAAGCCTTGCGGGCGCGAAGTCTGGTAGTTATCTTGCTGGCATGATAAGATAATTACTGCTATGTCGGTAGAAACCGTTAGTCGTCAATTACTTATGATCGGGAAAATCCCCGATCCAACTGTGCGCATGAAATCATTAGTCACTTTTGCTATGAAACATTTTGCTTGGGGTGCCGATCCCCTAAATGCTCTTCTTGGACCCAAAGCAAAAAATGGACGTTTCTGTGGCAATAAATTAGCTCAAACTGGTGGTGGTAAAGAACCCGAAT
>JAYVUR010000020.1:0-2007 GCA_043787715.1 Candidatus Melainabacteria bacterium | reverse complement strand
ACAATAAGAAGAATATGCACAGTAGTAATCTACGCTGCAACAATTGGATATATGAAGCTATAAGGCTTCATATACATTAGGCACAAATCTGGAGATAATATACTTAATCTGGCTGGCTGATATTAACTAGCCGGCGTATCCACTCTTTGACCCAGAGTCCCTGCAGTCAGGCTGACAGCCACTCGCGCTGGCTCATCTTCAGTAAAATCAATATTATCCTCAGGCTCATCCACCGGCAATTCCTTGCTTAAACGCTCATAATCAGCGAATGACACCACCTGCCCGAAGCACATAAGTGAAGTTCGGATATATCTGTGCAATGCTGAGGCGAACTGTATCGTGTTTTGCTTAGAGAACATTTCTAACATTTCATCTGGACTAATCACCTTAGTAGCTCTTCGCTCCAAGAGACGCAATTGATAACTGCGAAACATATCGCCCCTAAGCAAGCTATCAGCCTGCATTAATTCATAAGCAAGACAGAACATCGCTCCATATTTACGTTTCGCCTCATGCTCACCTTGAGACACTGTGGCAATAATCGAAATATTAGGATTAGTACTGAGCTTCTTAAGCGTATAAATGAAATCCTTATGCTTCTGACTCTCCTTGCCATTAGCTACAGCCGCTAGAATCTCTTCTGCTTCAGCAAGATAGACTATGCAAGGTCTAGAATTAAGTATTAGCTTCTGCAACTCAGAAATCTTCTCGGGATGATCAATCAATTTCTTAGCATCAACATAAATAAAAGACCTATTAGTGTTAGCAGCTACAGCTCTTGCTACATATAGTTTCTCCGCTTCACCATTACCAGCAATAAGTGCCATGCCTGTAACAGGATTACCACCAGCTGATCTGGGATTACGTTTGCGAATAAGTATAGTACTAAATGCTGAAGCCCAGATCTCCATATAATCAGGGATAAACATCTCACGCCTCATCTTCTCCACCACCATAATGTTAGTTTCGAACGGATACTCATCCGCTAAGACCGGCTCTAATATCACCGACTTCTCCATATCTGTCATATAGAAACGCTTACAGACAGCTTCACCGAAACGTTTACGCAATTCACCCGGCAAACGTATTAAGCCGAATATTTGCCATGGTTTAAGAGCAATCTCGGGATCAGCAATAAGATTACTAACTAGTTCCACCATATCCATTTGCAAGTATCTGACTCTTAAAGCTTGCAAGATAGCGGACCATATCTCCTTATCACCAGCACCAACAAACTTACGGGTTCTCTCGAATAAAGATCTCAGTATCTGCGAATTCTCGAAACTGATTTGATGCACCGCAAACTCAGAGACATATCGCCCCAAAACTTTGACCAGAAATATCTTACGATCTGGTGAAGATCTAAGATCTAATTGAGCCACTATCACCTTGCGCGTCTCAAGCTTATGCTCAGACTGCAACAAGAAAGTTCCAAGAGTCTCAGCTAAATTATCATTCATAGCAAGTCCGGTAGCCGCTCGAAGAACTATCTCCTTAAGCTGTTCAGAATCTTCAAGCATAGTAAGTTCTTGCAATTCTCGAGTTAAAATCGTTTGCGCTTGCTCTGGATTAATCGCGACTAACGCTCTCAATGCCGCATCATAGAACATCTCAGCAGAACTATTAGCACCCCAAGTAGATCTAATTAGATGAACGAAATCCACCAGTAGTGAATATGCGAATGGATGCTGTATTAATTCAAGCCCTCTTACCACCTCTGTTGCGATAATCCCCAGTTCCTTAACAGGTTTCTGTAGATACTCAGCTAACCTACTAAATGCCTGCTCTTGCTTACGCTGATCCTGAAGCTTTATCCAAGTAGCCCAAGCATCCACATCCGAGTGGTCATAATCAATAAACACTTCATGACTCTGATTACGCTCACGCTTCACCAATTCTTCATGAGCATCATCTTCGGATATATATTCATCAACCGACTTCTCTTGCATAAAATCAAGAATATTAGGCGCAAAAAAATAAACATAAGCAAGCAGGCCAACTAGGATA
>JAYVUR010000019.1:0-1957 GCA_043787715.1 Candidatus Melainabacteria bacterium | reverse complement strand
TCAGCAAAACCACCCCTACTAGGGCTTTCTGGCAAGAAATCTGATATCAGGAATACCACTGAACGGCGCGGAATCAAACGAATACACTCAGATAGTACCGCTTTAAGATTAGTGCGATTAGATATAGGTCTATAGGTAAGCAAGTCTTTAATTAGCTTGAAAACATGTGACTTGCCTTGCTTAGGCGGCACATAAAGTTCTATCCTGTCACTAATAAATATCGCACCGACTTTATCATTATTTTTAATAGCAAGAGCTGCAAGCACAGCAGCAAGCTCAGTGGCTAACTCCTTCTTAGTTTTAGCTTGAGTGCCAAAACCATTAGAAGCGCTCAGATCTACTATTAGCATTAAAGTCAGCTGCCGCTCTTCCTTATACTCACGCACGAAAGGCTGGCGCATACGGGCAGTTACCTTCCAATCCAGCATTCTCAGATCATCACCAACCTGATACTCACGAATCTTATCGAAATTCAAACCCCTACCCCTAAAAGCAGATTTATATTCACCAGTAAGTATCTCGCTAGCAAGGCGATCTGTCTTGATCTGTAGTTTCTTGATTTGAGCTAGTAGCTCCTTACTAATAAGCACCTATGGCACCTCTATTGAATCAAAAATAATCTTGATAATGTCATCCGCACTCTTGTCTTCAGCTTCCGCCTCAAAACTCACACCAATACGATGACGCAAAATATCATAGCCGACACTCTTAACATCTTGTGGTGTGACATAAGCTCTGCCCTGCAAGAAAGCGTGAGTCTTAGCACCCAAATTAAGCGCAATAGAAGCACGCGGTGAGGCACCATACTCAAGCAAACCTTCAAGTTCCTTAATACGCGCTCTGGAGTTGGCTTTGAGCTCTATACCATGCTTAAGATTATTAGCTCTAGTTGCAAAAATAATATCAACTATATAGTCTTGAACCTTCTCGTCGAGATAAATCTTATCCACTATCTCTCTAGCCTTAAAAATCTCAGTCTTAGTAATAATCTGACTAAGTTCTAGAGACTGCTTGCGCGCCATCATATTCATGATGATTTTTTCTTCATCCATTGTCGGATAGCCGAGCTTAAGTTTAAGCATGAATCTATCTAACTGCGCTTCTGGCAGCTGATAAGTACCTTCCTGCTCTAGTGGGTTCATAGTCGCAAGCACCACAAAAGGTTCATCAAGCTTATAAGTAGTCTCTCCGATAGTAATATGCTTCTCAGCCATCGCCTCTAGAAGCGCTGACTGCACCTTCGCTGGCGCGCGGTTAATCTCATCAGCCAGTATTAGATTACTAAACAATGGACCCTTCTTGGTCTCGAAATCATTAGTGTTAGGTTTATATATCTGTGTACCTATAAGATCTGCCGGCAAGAGATCTGGAGTGAACTGCACACGCTGAAAACCAACACCAACACACTGTGCAAGACATTTAACTGTCTCAGTCTTGGCTAAACCGGGTACACCCTCGATAAGAATATGCCCACCCGCGATAAGCCCCATAAAGAGCTTGCTGATGAACTCATCTTGCCCTATTATTTTTTTGTGGATCTCTGCTCTGAGCTTATTGAAAGCCTCTGAGTGAACTAAAATCTCGCCTGTAAGTGCTTCTATATTCGCTGCTGTGCTGGTCATAGTAATAATAATTATATCGCCTCCACCTAATGCTGATGCAAGTCCCTAGAGATTTAGAATTGCCGCCCCCACCTAGTTCGCTTTATAGGTTCTATA
This sequence comes from Candidatus Melainabacteria bacterium, assembly GCA_043787715.1. Lineage (GTDB taxonomy): Bacteria > Cyanobacteriota > Vampirovibrionia > LMEP-6097 > LMEP-6097 > CAYUFH01. The sequence goes on along the minus strand of JAYVUR010000019.1, from coordinate 239 downwards.
TAAATAAACCGTCTCTAGGATAGTCGCAGCGAGAATTGCAGTGAGTGCATGTAAATCCAAGCGAAGAAGCGACGAAATAGCGGCAATGGCGAAGGGCGAGGAAGCGAGCACAGCAGCAGCGAGCGTTCTGCGTAGCAGAATGCCGCTTGCTGCCGAGCCAGATTGCCGCGTTATTAAGAAGCTGATGAGCACTAGGATTTACTGCACGAATCTCACTCGAGCTAGACAATCCTAGAGAC
>JAYVUR010000018.1:0-3912 GCA_043787715.1 Candidatus Melainabacteria bacterium | reverse complement strand
GCAGCAGATGATGGCATTAAACCGCAGACTATAGAATCGATCAAGCATATTAAAGAAGCTAAAGTACCTTTCTTGGTTGCGGTTAATAAGGTAGATAAGCCAGATGCCAATATTGATAAGGCTCTTGGGCAGCTTGCTGAGCAAGGTATTATTGTGGAGCAATATGGTGGTAAGACTGTTTGTTCTATGATTAGTGCTCTTAAAAAGCAGAATCTTGACGATCTACTTGAGAAGATACTTCTAGTTGCTGATGCTGAACTTGAAGATGTGATTCGTTCCAATCCGAATCGTTCTGCGATTGGTACGGTTATTGAAGCCGAACTATCTCGTGCTAAGGGTCCGCTAGCTACTATGTTGGTGCAGAATGGAACGCTGAAGCGTGGTGATCATATTGCTGCTGGCGGAGTGAGTGGTAGAGTGAAGGCACTCTATGATGAGAGTAATAATATTCTAGAAGCGGCTGGCCCATCAAGCCCAGTTAAGGTACTTGGTTTTTCTGGTGTGCCTAAGGCTGGTGATCAATTCAAGGTTTATGGCAATGCCTCTGATGCCAAGGAAGCTGCTGATGAAGTTGCTCATAAAGAACTTGAGAAGAAGCGTTTTGCTGGTCTTGCTAGTTACGTCTCTGAAGTGCAGGAAGGTCAGGCTAAAGAACTTAGAATTATTATCAAGGCAGATGTGCAAGGCTCAGCTGAAGCTATCGCTAATGAGGTCTGCAAACTCTCTACTGGAGAGGTTCTGGTGCAGCCTATCGCTGTAGAATCTGGTTCTATAACAGCTAATGATGTCATGCTTGCAGACCGTACTGGGGCTGTGATTATTGGTTTCCATATGGGTATGGATGTGGCGACAGCCAAGCTTGCTGAGAAGCTTAACGTTAGAGTTAAGAGCTATGAGATTATTTATAAGATTACTGAAGATATAGAGCGTGCGGCTTTAGGTATGCATGAACCAGAGCGTGAAGAAGTGAAGCTTGGTGAAATTGAAGTGCGTAAGTTATTCACTGTTAATAATCGCAAGATTGCCGGTAGCATAGTGAAGGCTGGTAAAATTGTGCGCGGTGAAATTGCTAGAGTTCTTCGAGCTGGTACTCAGCTTTATGAAGGTAGAGTGGATTACCTCAAGCGTTTCAAGGATGATGCTAAGGAAGTTAAAGAAGGCTTTGAGTGTGGTCTCAGTTTCGAGAGATATAATGATCTTGAAGAGGGTGACGTTATTCAATGTTGGACGGTTAAGGAAGTAATCAGGACTAGGCTATGAAAAGCTATGAGCGTAGAACTCAAGTAGCGAAAGCTATGCAGCGGGAGCTGGCTATGGTCATACAATCTGGTGCGCTCAAGGACGATAGGATTAGCCCACTAGTATCCATTATTAGTGTGGAGCTGAATACTAGTCTCAGTAGTGCAAAAGTCTCTTATTCACTACTTACCAATGAACCAGAGGATGAACTGGCTATTATGACAGTGCAAGCGGCCCTTAATGAGCATGCTGGTTATGTTCGTGGTGTAGTTGGGCGTAGGCTTAATCTTAGATACTCGCCGAAGTTGTATTTTACTCCTATTAATTCTTTACGCGAAAGCGTCGACTTGGTTCATCTAATTGATCAGGTGGTTGAAGATGATAAGACGACACATGGGGAGAATTAATTGGAACTACACGGGTTTCTAAACATAGACAAGCCAGAGGATTGGAGCTCGCATGATGTAGTAGCGAAGCTGCGCCGGCTCTTAAAGCCACTTGGCGTGACGAAGATAGGGCATGCAGGAACTCTTGATCCTTTTGCGACGGGCGTTTTGCCTATAGCAGTAGGTGCTAGTACTAGGATAATTAGATTCTTAGCTAAGACCAAACGTTATATGGCTGAAGTGGATTTTAGTTATCTCACTGATACTGATGATTTGACTGGCGAAAGATTGGATGATAGCGAAAATGAGCCCGACGGCTCGTTTTCGCGCTCTCAGCCTCTAGCGCAGAATCTAAGCGCTGTCGCAGTAATGGAAGCTCCAAAATGGACTCAAGTCACCCTAGAAGCTAAGCTAAAAACCTTAGTGGGTAAGCTAGAACAGTTGCCACCACTCTATAGCGCGCGCAAACATAAAGGCAAACGCCTTTATGAGTTGATGCGCTCGGAGACTGAGATTGATGTCGAAGCGATTAAGACTAAAGTCGTGGATATTCATGCCATAAATCTACTTAGTTTCGACTATCCGTTAGCGGTAATAGATGTTAGCTGCTCGGAAGGTACTTACATTAGATCTATAGCGAGGGATTTAGGAGGACACCTGTCTAAGTTAAGAAGATTAGAATCTAATAAATTTAAAATCGAATCAGCTTTGAGTTTAGAGCAGCTAATAGCCAAATTAGATTCAGGTATTCAACTTGAAGAATTGTTGATACCGAGTGCTAAAGTTTTGGATTTGCCGATTTTGGAGTTCGATAATAAGGAAGTAATATTCTTGCAGCAGGGGCGTGAAGTTAGCATCGCAACTAAGACTGAAGCTAGTCCAAACGAGGATAATTATTTCAAATGCCTTGATGCTGATAGGGAATTAGTGGCACTTGGCATAGTAGAGAAACGCAGGGGAGATTTGGTTTTGCAACCGAAGATAGTATTGTAAATGGCAAACGATCCACTGATATCTCTTGGCAAGATTATTCGCGAGCAGCGTGAGGCTAAGGGCTGGTCTGTAGAAGATTTTGCGAAGCAATCAAGATTATCACCTAAGTTTATAGTAGCTATAGAAGATGGTCGTCGTGATGAACTGCCAGAAGAAGCCTTCTTGATGGGGTTTCTTAAGCTTGCAGCTAAGGCTCTCGAGCTTGATCAGCGTGCGATTGATAAATATAAGGATATGGAAGCGAGTTTTATACTCGAGACAATTATTAATGATGAAACTCCAGTTAAGATACCTTACTCCTATAGATACCGTGAGTCGCCGTTCAAGATTTATCACTTGTATATTATTGCTGGAGTTCTGGTCTTGTTTTTTGCTAGCACTTGGATTTTAAGGCAGATGAAACCAAGAACTACAGAGCTTAAAGCTGCTCCAACGGGTTTACTAAAGAGAGCTACCAAGCTTGAAATGAATAATGGTGATGACATTCAAGTAGTGGCTAAGCCTGTACTCAAATCCACTGGATATCATCGTTTGAGCCTTAAGGTTAAACACAAGGCTTGGATTCAAGTGATAGCTTTGGGTCAGAATAATATATTATTTGAGGGCTATATGCAGCCTAGTGCTAAAGCTTTTAGCTTCGCTGATGATATGGGCTTGTATGTCTCTACTACTGATGCTGGAGCTTTTGATGTGGATATAGGCAGAGGTTATTATAAGTTCGGTGCAGCTAAGCAGGTGATCAAATGGTATTATCCACCTTCAGCTAAAATGAAATATAAGGAGGCACATGGATCCGTACTTTAAGCCAATATTAGTCTCGGGAATGGTGATGATTTTACTCAACACTGTTTTTATTCTGCCTTTCGCTTGGGCACCATTATTCAGTTATCTCATCGGCGGTTCACTTGCTGCTTATATGTTTAGAGCAAAATTGCGTGAGAAGCATGGTGAGTTCGCTGAAATAAAAATCAGTGATTTGTTTATACTGGGTCTTGGCACTGGGATTTTTGCTGGAGCTATTATTGCTCTAGTGGTGGCGCTGAAGCTACAAGACCCAGCTGCTAAGAAGTTTGTAGTTGATGCTATTAATAATGCGATGAAGATGAAATCTACTCAAGAGTTTGAGCGCATTGATAATATTGGTCCAGTCTTTCTCTTGTTGATGACGGCTGTGACTATGACTATAACTTCGGTTGGGGCTGTCTTCGGAGCCTTGGCGGCGATGCCGTTTCTTAACCCTAAGCGTAAATGATGCGAAGCCGTCATCCTGAGCGTAGCGAAGGATCCCTTAGTC
>JAYVUR010000017.1:0-8504 GCA_043787715.1 Candidatus Melainabacteria bacterium | reverse complement strand
CAATTGGCACACCGAATGAAGTGCGCTCCATAGCGTATTGCTTAGAATGTTCCAGTGCCGCACGGATTATAGAGGTAGCACCGGCAGCCACCGTAGGTCTAGTTCTGTCGAAGGCACCCATAGTAAATTTAAAACCATCACCTTCAGCACCGAGGCGGTTAGCTTCTGGAATCTTCACATTATCAAAAGTCACAGCATGAGTAGAGCTTGCGCGCTGACCCATCATATCTTCTTTTTTCTGCACGGTGACACCCGGAGTATCAGCAGGCACGACGAAAGAACTTAGACCTTTGTGTCCAGCATTAGGGTCAGTGACAGCTAATACATAGAACCACTTGGCGTACTTCGCACCAGTAATCCATTGTTTAGTACCATTAATTATATATTCATTACCGACTTTCTTGGCGCTAGTTTTAACACCAGCCACGTCAGAGCCGCATCCCGGCTCGGTTACGCAGTATGATGCGAACTGCAGTTCTTCCATCATTGGTCCCATGTATTTCTTGTTGATTTCTTTATCGTCAGCGACAAGCAGTGGTGCTGTTGCAAGCATGTTGGCACCAAGCGCTGTTGCTATACCAGTACAAGCTACACCAAGCTCCTCGACTATAATACATTCAGTAAGTATACTAAGGTCGGCACCACCACAATATTCAGGGAAACCCGGGTTCATAAGACCTAACTCAAAAGCTTTTTGTCCTATCTCAAGCGGGAATTTCGCCTCATGATCGTGATGCTCTACTTGCGGTTTGATTTCGTTTTCAGCGAAGTCTTTTGCAAGTCTCTGTAAATCTTGATCTATGTCGGATAAATTAAAGTCAACCATATATTTAGTATGCCACTGAATACATGTTCTAGAAACAGTTCACGAACTACTGTGTTTGGTCTATGTTTTATTTTGAGGTAGACGTCATATATAGTCGACAAATCTTTAATTGTATGAAAGTTAAGATTTTGAATTCGTGGTCGACAGCGCAAAAACGTGACTTAAGTCACGTTTTTGCTATCCTGAGCGAAGCGAAGGATCCCCGAGCTTAGATAAGCAATCCATCTACAGTAGCGCCACGCGTATTATCCTGCGGGCTATTCCTCTCAGGCACTGAGTTATAGCCCAGCTCTAGTGAGGGGATAAGATAGTGGGGATGCGCCTAAGAACTCGTCCTAAGCAAAAAATGCGCAGGGATAATATATTATCCATTCAGTACCTAAATTATCCAGAGTTGGATTCAACTATGGATGAAGCTTGGCGTCTAGTTATTGCTGATGCTATTGAAGGTACTGCTTGTGTCAGCGCAACAGCGCAGCGCGAAGGGCGCGGACAGCGCGGTAAATCATGGGCATCACCGATAGATGCTGGTATATATCTCTCGCTTATTCATCGTTTCAATAACCCGCGCGAAGTTTTGCAAAAATTCACAGAACAAATGTGCACCGTTGCAGCGGCAGACGCTGTGCTCGATGCCATACTTGCGCAGAGTGAAAGCAAAGGAACTGCGACTAATTTTCGTATTAAACCAATTAATGATATTTACTATGGCGACTCCAAGCTTGCTGGTATTCTTCTTGAGAGCCGCGAGTGGAATGATGAACTAATAATCGTCACCGGCATCGGACTTAATCTTCGTGATGTCACTCGTCAATTACGCGAAGAGCTTATTGAAGCACCCAAAGCTGCACCAATAAGTTTTGAGGAGATTTTCTCTCGTGCTGGACTTAAGAGCTGGCAGCCGAAGAACTTTAAGCAAAGATTAACAGAAGCGATTGCGCGTACCGTTACTATTAAGTATCAGGATTTACTCAAGGACTAGCTTACACAGAAAAGCCCGAAAACATGCTTGTTTAAGCTATAATATTCACTCGTGTCGGGATATGGCTCAGCTTGGTAGAGCGCTTCGCTTGGGACGAAGAGGCCACAGGTTCAAATCCTGTTATCCCGACCATTTATACAGCGAAAAATATTGGCTGTCCATTTCTTGATTTGATTAGGGCTTCGAAGAGGCTTTTGTTATTGCCAATATAGCGCCCTAGTGCTTCGCGTAATTTCTCTAGTATGTCAGTATCAGCAGTTTCGCTACTACGCTCAATCCGAGTAGAAGATGCTAGCTGCATATTTTCGTTGAGATAAACGCATAATGCCCTCAGCTTGTAGCCGGCAGCTATTTTTACTAGGCTGCTAAGATCTGCTTCTAGGCTTTTATAGATTGCACCTTGATCATGGGAGGTGAGTAAATCTGGTGTTAATGATAACTTAAAGTCAAATTGTGTTTGCATCAGCTTAATTATTTTTGAGATTGTTTCACTAGCTTGCTGGAAGTGTTGGGTAACGCTTTGAGCCAGCTTGCTAATTTTGTCTTCACCTGCTTTAATTAGAACTCTAATTTTCTTGTTAACCAGTTCTTGCACTTTGTTTAAATCGGCTTTCAAGTCTGTAAGGTCTATAAAACTTTCATTAGGCGGTGTAAGTTGCCCAAAAATCTTATCTAATAAATTTAATGCTTCTTCTCCGCCTTGGGCTGCTGAAATATTTGTATTCCTTAGACGATTTATAAGCTCCCCTGTATTGTTTAAACAACCAACCACTTCAAGGCAAAGTTGATGATCTGGGCTTACACTAGACCCTGATATTGATAAGATCCTCATCATCGGTTATCTTAACCTAATTCTTTGGGAAAATATTGTTATTTAAGGATTAGCTAATAAAAAAGCAGCCCCTAGAGGCTGCTTTTTTAGTTTTAAGTCACCTTTTTGCTTACATCATCCCCTGCATACCCGCGCCATGAGCGTGAGCTGCTTCTTCAGATTTAGCTTCTACTACGATCGCATCGGTAAGTAGGATTTGACCAGCTGCTGATACGGCATGTTGCAGTGAGCAGCGCGCTACCTTAGCTGGATCTACTATACCTGCGTCGAACATGTTTACATATTGACCGACAGCGGCATTGAAACCTACATCAGTGTTAGTTTCGTTAAGTACACGCTCGTTAACCACTTCACCAGAGAAACCAGCATTGCTAGCGATCTGATAGGTAGGTTTACGCAGAGCTGTAACGATGATCTCAGCACCAAGTCTCTCTTCACCTTCGAACTCAGAGAGTTTAGACTCTAGTTTCTTAGATGCTTTGAGCTGAGCTGTACCACCACCCGGTACTATACCTTCTTCTACAGCTGCTTTAGTTGCGTTAAGCGCATCTTCTAGACGTAACTTACGATCTTTAAGCTCAGGCTCAGTAGGAGCTCCCACCTTAATTACCGCTACGCCGCCAGAGAGTTTGGCTTTGCGCTCTTGCAGTTTCTCTTTATCGTACTCTGAGTCTGATTTCTCAATCTCTTTGTCGATTTGAGCTACACGCTGAGCCACTGCATCTTTAGTAGATTCGAACGCTACTATTATAGTTTTGTCTTTAGACACAGTTACTTTACGCGCTTTACCAAGTGACTCGATAGTCGCTTCTTTAAGCTGATCACCAGTCTCTTCAGAGATGACCTTGCCGCCAGTAAGTACTGCGATATCCTGCAGCATAGCTTTGCGTCTATCACCGAAGCCCGGTGCTTTAACAGCTGCTACTTTAATTACTTGTCTAAGGCTGTTGATAACAAGTGCCGCTAATGCTTCACCTTCAACATCTTCAGCAATAATAAGTAGAGATTTACCAGCTCTAGCTACTTGCTCAAGCACAGGAACTAAATCCTGAACTATATTGATTTTTTTATCAGCAAGAAGCACGAAAGGCTCTTCAAGATTAGCTTCCATGCGCTCTGTATCGTTAGCGAAGTAAGGCGAGATATAACCCTTGTCGAATTGCATACCTTCTGTTACTTCAAGCTCGGTGGTCATTGATTTAGACTCTTCAAGAGTGATTACACCACTTCTACCAACCTTCTCCATCGCTTCAGCGATAAGTTTGCCGATCTCACTGTCGTTCGCGGCTGAGATAGTAGCTACTTGTTCGATATCGCGGCTAGATTTCACTTGACGTGACATAGCTTTGAATTCTTCTACCACTAGCTCTGTTGCTTTATCCATACCGCGCTTCAATAGTACAGGGTTAGCGCGAGCTGCTAAGTGACGCATACCAGCTTCTACGATAGCTCCAGCCAGCACAGTTGCGGTGGTAGTACCGTCGCCAGCTACATCGTTAGTCTTAGTCGCTGCTTCCTTGATGAGTTGTGCGCCTGCTGTTTCGAACTGGCACTCAAGTTCAGTAAGTTCTTTCACTATAGTCACACCATCACGGATAGACTGCGGTGCGCCGAACTTCTTCTCGAGCACTACATTACGACCAGCTGGTCCAAGTGTTACAGAAACTATATCTGCAACTGTTTTTACGCCGCTTGCTAGAGCACGTCTAGCTTCGTCGCCTTTAAGTATTTTTTTTGCCATTTTTTTTAATCCTCCTATTGATTAATTAACCTTCGATAATTGCCAGAATGTCTTTCTCTGCGATGATCAAATACTCTTTGCCAGAGACTTTGACTTCAGTGCCAGAGTACTTAGAATAAAGAACTCTGTCGCCTTCTTTTACTTGCATCGGCTGTCTTGCACCTTTCTCTCCGGGTGCACCAGGACCTACTGCTATAACGATGCCTTCTATAGGTTTTTCTTGGGCACCGCTTGGCAAGAAGATTCCGCCTTCGGTTTTTTCTTCAGCCTCAGCTTTTTGTACTACCAACTTGTCATTAAGTGGTTTTAATTTTTTAGCTTCTTTTGCTGCTAATGTTGTTGCCATCTAGATTCCTCCTGTGTTCGGTTGAGAGCAGCTCCATATTACTTACTGGGGGCTTGCTTTCGGGTTTTGATTCTAGCATTTATAAGCTTAAATTATGCTTAAGATCGGTCGTCTGGTTTAGGTCTATGGCAGTGCTAATAAGGCTTAGAGCCTATCAAGTCCTAGTGCTTTTTTAGGAAGAATAGCTCTATAGGTCTAGCTAAAAGCCCATAGATCAAGTGTTAGTTAGGTTCTAGAGCTAGCTGTCTCCGGGCACAGATAAGCAGAGGCCAATAATAAGAATGGGACAAAACTTATTAATAAGGATAGTACTAATAATATTAGTATCTTTGCCTTGGTCAGCGGTTTTAGCAGCTCCATCGATTCCAGCAGACTTAGAAGCAGAATTAAATGCTATGGCTGATGATGAATTGATCATCAAATTCAAAACCAAGCCTGCACTACGTAAACGCCTCGCAGCTAAAACTCTAGCAGCCAATATTAGCCCAGAACTAAATAAAGAAGCCCTTAGTTCTATTGTCGATTATTACAATTTGCCGCTTGATGAATCGGCTGCTGAGAATAATAACTATAGTAGGTTGTCGAGCACTGCCATCTATCATCCACTCGCTCAGAGCCTAAGAATGGCAGCTTCTGATGGTTCTACTACTAGTCTGCTTAAGCTAAAAGGAATTTCCAAGCTTAAACTACATCGTATTATCAGCAAGATTAACGCTAAAAAACTTAACACTGAAGAGTACGAAATAGTCGCTGTCTATCCTAACTATCTCTATGAGATTACAGATCTACCGAATGATCCAGAGTACGGTGAGCAAAAAGCACTCAGCCAAATCAATATAGATAAGGCTTGGGCTAAAAGCCAAGGCGAGGGTGTGGTAGTAGCTGTGATAGATACAGGTGTTGATTATAAGCATAGAGATTTAGCAAATAATATTTGGCAGAATAGTGATGAGATCGCTAACAACGGTAAGGATGATGATCATAACGGTTATATCGATGATACCCATGGTTGGGATTTCGTTAGACATGCTGGATCAAGTTGTATTTATGGTGAAGACTGCCAAGGGGCTGATAGTGATCCTAGTGATTTTAATGGTCATGGCACGCATGTATCAGGCATAATAGCCGCTGAGCAAAATAACGAATTCGCTATAAGTGGTGTAGCACCGCTGGCTAAGATCATGCCACTAAGAGCTGCTTATTCAGTAGGTTCTAGCGCCTATCTTAAATCATCTGATGTTGCTGAAGCGATTGAATATGCGCTGCGCAATGGGGCTAATGTAATTAATATGAGCTTTGCTGGTTCTAAGCTTGGTATTCTCGCTGATGTGGTGAGCAGAGCTACTGAGCTTGGCATAGTAGTGGTTGCTGCTTCTGGTAATTCTGGCTCTAATACTGAGACTTACCCAGCTGCGCTTGTCGATGTCATTGCGGTTGGTAGTGTTGACTCTGATGGTCAGCAGTCTTCATTTAGTAATTATGGTGATTGGGTAGATATTATGGCACCGGGTGTACGCGTGCTAAGTACAATTCCTGATGATGGTCTTGCTTATAAGACTGGTACTTCTATGGCAGCTCCTCTAGTTGCGGGCGTCGCGGCTTTAGTAATCTCTAAGAGTAGAGAGCTGAATCTTAGTCCAGGACAGGTGCGCGAGCGTATCATTTCTTCTTCAGTTGATACTGAGAGTTCTACTCTGGTTACTCAAGCTCAGCCGACTCAGCTTAATGCAGATATAGATTATCCGCTACAGGTTGATACTATGGATCTGCCTCGTGTAGCTGGTGCTGAGCAGATGATAGAGTTTAAGGCTGCTGGTTCTGAGGGTGATGATAAAGCTGCTAGCTATCAGTGGAGCTCAGATAAGGATGGCATCCTGAGTGATAGTGCTGATTTCGAGACTAATGCTCTTAGTGTTGGTGATCACAAGATTGCGCTTCGTGTGAGCGGAGCTTCTGGTACTTGGTCTGAGCCGGTTTATAAGTCACTAACTATAGATGCAGAGCGCAGAGTGTTTAGTCAAAGTGCTGAAGAACTCAACGCGCATATATTGCGTCACGATGGTAAGTTTATTGCTGCTGTTCCACTAGCCAATCGTGGCTATGTTGAAGATTATATTTGGACTTCAAGTAAAGACGGTGAGATTGCAGGTGGTCGCATGCTTCCTATTACTAAGCTAAGTTCTGGTTTGCATAAACTCAACCTTGTTATTCGTGATAAGCGAGGATTTTTCTCTGAACCTATTGAGCGTGTGGTGGAAATACAGTAATCCCTAGGTATAAACCCTAAATATCCCCCATTTAACCTAGGCTTAACCCGATTAGGGCATCTAGATAATATATGGTGCGAAAGGGGATTCTGCTCTCTACCCTCATAGTTATGCTGCTGCTTGCCAGTAGTCCTGTTTTTGCTGCCTCTACAGAAGCTCCTGAAGCAGATTTTGCGGCTGATGAGATAGTTATTAAATTCAAGAATAAGAAGAATTTAGCTAATGCTGAGCAGCATTTAGCTAGCAAGCTTGCTAGTCAATTTCAGTCAGCTTTACTAAGTTCTTCGCAAACACAAAAACTTAGAGCTGTTCACAGGCGTAATAAAGTTATGAGCGATGTTGCTGTAATCAAATTAGCTGCTGATGCTGATAAGGCAGAGCTTAAAGCTTTGATACGTAAGATTAGTGCTGATCATATTTCTGATGATGAGATAGAGATAGAAGATGTTAGTCCGAACTATATTTTTAAGGGCAGCTCGGCGGCTACTAGTAGGGAAGCGTTAATTACTAGTTATGATACTTATCAGTGGGCCGGTGATAGGGGCAGTGGTGCGGTAGTTGCAGTTATAGATAGCGGTGTGAACTATAGTCACCCCGACCTTGCTGCAAATATTTGGGAGAATCAAGAAGAGATCGCTGGTAATGGTAAAGATGATGATAACAATGGTTATATAGATGATGTGCGCGGTTGGGATTTCGTGAAGAAGGCTAGCGGCTTTTGTGCGGTTGGTGAGGATTGCAATACAGCTGATAATGACCCTATGGATTTTGATGGACATGGTTCGCATGTCTCAGGTATCATAGCTGCGGTTGCTGACAATAATATAGGTACTAAGGGTGTTGCGCCCGGAGCTAGAATTATGCCACTACGCGCTTCTTATTCAGATGGCAAATTTACTTATTTCAAGACTACAGATATTTATGAAGCGGTAGGTTATGCGATAGACAATAAGGCTGATGTGATTAATATGAGCTTCGCTGGTCCTGAGCTAAATATACTTAACGACATTATGCAAGTCGCTCATGATATGGGTCTTGTGCTAGTTGCTGCTGTTGGTAATAATGGAATGCCTTATGAGCAATACCCTGCGGCACTCGATTGTGTAATTGCTGTTGGCGCTGTAGATGAGAAGAATGAAAGAGCCTACTTCTCTAATTATGGTCCTTGGGTGGATATCGCAGCTCCGGGCACGCAGATTTTAAGCTTGGGTGGTACGCGTAAGAGTTATGAAGTGCGCTCAGGTACTTCGATGGCATCGCCTTATGTCGCTGGTGTAGCTGCACTTATTAAGGGTAAGAATAAAATTCATAGTTTGAGTGCTGATGATATCCGTGAGCGTATTTTGGCTTCAGCTGAAGCTAGTAATTTTGTGCCAATACTCAGTGCAAATATTATTAATCCGGTTGAAGTTGATGACGTGCAGTTCGATGAAGTTGTCGCTGATGGTAATGATGTTAAATTCAAAGCCAAAGCCATAGGTGTTAGTGAATATAAATGGGACTCTAATCT
>JAYVUR010000016.1:0-3875 GCA_043787715.1 Candidatus Melainabacteria bacterium | reverse complement strand
CAAGTCACTCAACGCTTCATACCACTGATGCTCCGGTACGAAATATGCGCGCGACCACAATTCTTCTAGATTGTAAAATTCTCTAGCGTTGGCATCAATAATGTGTACCAGGAAATCACTATAATCAAGCAAGAACCAAATATCCCCTTGCTTACCTTCTTTATGGCTTGGTTCGAAACCTTGACCGGATAATTTTTCTTCGATATTGCGCGCTATCGCTTTAAGTTGAGCAGGACTATCACCAGATGTGATCATAATATAATCAAAAATATCCGCACAATTCCTAATATCAAGTATCTCGGTGTCGAGTGCTTTTTTCTCTTCGGCGTACTGAGCGGCGAGGAATACTACTTTACTTTCGTCTAGTATTTTTTGGATACGTTCTTTGAATTCTTCTTGACTAGAAGCGGTGCTGGCTAAATTGTTCATATCGTTATTGATCTATCTTATTATATACAGTTCGCGCAGATTCCTCAAATCATCTACTAGAGCGACCTTAACAGTCAAATCCACCTGATTAGGATCGCGGCGTACTTCTACGATCTGCCCGACCAGCATCTCCGGTGGATAAGGGCAGTCACCAGCTTCTAAGCAGATTCCTGAGCTTAAGACCCAATCACCTATTTGCAGGTCTGAGTCCAGAGCTACCAGCTCTAGATGTGGCGTAGTTGGATAATCGCCGACCAGTACAGCATACTGTCCTGTGCGTTTAATTTTGATACCCATTTTCCAGTCGCGGTTCTGGCTCAGCTGTACTATGGCTGTGTCTTCAGCCACTTTGCCGACCTGTCCGATTATGGATTTATCGCTGATCACACCTTGTCCGGTACGCAAGCCATGGCGTTTACCCTTGTTGATGATTAATTGCCTATGCCAAGTATCTGGGCTGCGACCTATCACTTGTGCTGGAGTAATGGCGTAAGAGAACCTATGTGCGTAATTAAGCTGGCTAGTTTGAGTTTCAAGCTCCGCAACTTGTGCTTTAAGTTTACTATTCTCAAGTTCTAAATTAAGTTTATCTGCTGTTAGTTTTTCAAGCTTCTCTTCTGCACTTAGTAAATTGAGCGCCTCCTTCTTCACTTCACTGACATTGCCAGCTATATTGTGCAATTGAGCACCAGTGCCTTGATAAACCCAGAGCAGCACCGAGCCTATCGGGCGCGAGAATACCCAGAGTAAGAAGAAGATTATTAGTATTGAACTAAGGCGATTAAGTTTCACCGCTATTCAGCTTTTTCTACTACCGCTTCCGCCGCTATCATTGCTTTGCCAGCATCCGCTAGATGATTAACAGTCGCAACACCGACATAAGTTAGTAGCACAAAAGTTACTAGACCAATTTGGGTAACTAACTGCTGAGATTTCTTGCCGACACTAATACCCCAAGTGATGCAAAAACCAAAAAGACCATTTGCGAAATGGTAAGTAATAGAAGTTAAACCAATAATATAGAACCAATAAACATTGAATGGATTAATAAATGGTATCACCGGGACTCCAGGGATAGTCTGCTCGCCAGCCATAGCACGAGCAATATAGTTATAGTCCAAATTCGCGACGATTTTAAACTGCCAAATATGGTACGCGATATAAACAAGAGCAACCATGCCTGTTATACGCTGGAAAATATATCTCCAGTTCTCAAGGTGAGAATACTGCATATGATTAGGCTTAGCGGTAGTGTAGATCAGAATGCCATACAAAGCGTGAAAACCAATTGGGATATAAAGAACTAACCATTCTATATATTCAACAAAAGGTAATTGGCGCAAAAAATTAATTAGAGTGTTGTAATTAGTCGGGTGCTCAATCGCCGTAGAATTGGCAAGCAAGTGAAACACTAGAAATCCGCCAATTGGCAACATACCACTTAGCGAGTGCAAGCGGCGTAAAAGAAAATTACTTTGCAAGTTTTTGAGCATACAGCTCTATTATACCGAGCTTGGCCGTATGGCCAAATCCCGCAACGGGTATTTGATCAATTCTTCGAAAACCAAATACGCATCTTCACGGCTTTTGAAGCTGTCGCCGATCTGTAAAGTATAGTAATTACCGTTTTTGATAATGCGCACTTTATCGCCAGTAATGTGTTCGATTTCGGTTTGCATAGATCTGGCTTCGGAGCGTTTGCTATAAACTCCAGAGCTAATAATCAACGCTTTATTCTCACTGCTAGCAACTATAGTGCCGGCAATATTTCCAGTTTGAGGCTTGCTAGCCCAAAAGCTATAAGCCAGCAGGGATAATCCAACTAGTGCAGCCGCTACTATGATGCTAATTAAGGGATTGCTTGAATTAGGCTTCTTGACAGGGATTGCAGGTCTAAGCTCGGTGCTGATTTCTTTAAAAGTATCAGCTACTTGGATGATACGCGGGCTAATTTCTTCGCGCACGCGACGGTTGTTATCGACGACTTTCTCGGTCAACCTGCGTTCAAGAGCCGCTCTGAACATCTCAGGACTATTACCACTAACTAACATCGGTTTTAGTCCGAGTTTGGCGTGTTTACTGTTGAGTAATTGGTTGGCCTGATTAAGGGTATTGAGCTTGTCTTGGCTAAGCATATATAAAAAACTGCCCAAGAGCGGGGACAACACTCTTGAGCAGAGTTATATATTATAACATATTAATTGCTGCTATTATAGAGCTGTATGCTTAGAGCCTTTTTTAGCTCAGTTGGGCTGTTTTTAGCCATATTGTTGAGCTTTAGTCCAGCCACTGCCACTCTGCTCAGCCGAGCCGAATGTGACCTGCCACCGATGGCTACTTATGAATTGCTGGCGAGCCCGGCCACGCATAAAGGTCATAGAGTAGCTCTTGAAGGTGAGTTCTATGCTTTTTCGACTTTACCACTAGATTATAAAGATGCAATGCGTTCTAGTAAGGATTATGTCGGCATAGTACTAGCTCGTCCTGATCATCCGAAGATACCTCTAGTAGAACTTAAGATTGCTGTGCCAATTAAGATGTTTAAGGATGATGAGGTTCTTTCAGCTGTTGAGCATGGTGACATAGTGCGAGTTGAAGGTAAGGTCTTCGCGGTGGCTCTTGGTGAACCATGGCTAGATGTTACAGAACTTAAAATCAAAACCAAATTACTAAAAGATGAGGACGACGCCGCAAGTGAAGATGACGACAAGGAATGATTTCACTCAACTGCTTGCCATAGAAGGTGTAGATGGCTACGCCTTATTAGATTCTGAGTTCATTATGGTGAATCATAGTGCAGGTTTTATTGTTGCACCAGCGCATCAAGGTCTCTTCGCCGAGGTTTTCTCCGCTAGTTTCAGTGGTGATGCTGCTGATATCAATACTGCTATAGTGCTAGCCGAGAAGGGTGCTTGGTTACTAGCGCAGCTTCCCGGTATTCCAGAGGCTGGGCAGCCAGCTTATCTCGTGGTACTAGCGGGGACTAAACAGCCGGTGGATATACCGCAGCTAGAAGCTACTGTTGCGTCACTTGTTAAGTAGTCATCCTGAGCGCAGCGAAGGATCTCAGTGTCTGTAGTAGCTAAGATTCTGCACTCGTGGTTGATAGCGCATAAACGTGACATTGGTCACGTTTATGCTATGCCTCGCACTGCACCAATATTAAAGCCCTATTTGGTTATATTTTGCGCAGTCCCAATCAGGTAAAATTAATTCAACAGGGGAAACCAAAATTATGAAAAAACAATCACTACTATTTATATCTATGCTCACTCTAGCGGCCCAGTTACCAGTGCTCGCTGAAGGTTACGGTTATATGCCGCAACAAGTTTACCAGCAACCTTATGCGCAGCAAGGTTATCAGCAGCCAGTTCTTCAAGGTCAAGTTAGTTTTGTGCCAGCTGGTACGCCAGTCTCTGTGACTGTCACTGAAGCTCTAGGCTCAG
>JAYVUR010000015.1:0-2089 GCA_043787715.1 Candidatus Melainabacteria bacterium | reverse complement strand
CGGGAACGGCGCTCCAAGTCTCTTACTACTGTGCGAGTGAAGAAGACCGATTCCTTGAGATTCGCCTCTAGGGCCTCAGCAGCATCTAATCTGGCTGGGATTAATTCCTTGCTTAGTAGGGCTTTCTCGATCTTAGCTTCCTTATAACTGAAGTAATGAGTTCTTAGCCTCTCAGCGACCTGATCCACCAACATAAATAAAACTATAAGTTCAGTATGAGTGATCTCGCGCGTACGACTGTTCTTGATATTGACATCATCCACCACATCACCAATCACTCTTGCACCAACAGCACTACCACCACTAATTAGTGCATTATTAGTCACCGCTGAGACCACATAGAACGGTACAAATAGCGCCTTGGTAATCACTTGCATGACAGCATTATTCTTCTCAAACTCATCGGGGTTAGTCGATAGTATGCGCACTATGAATTGAATAGTACGATTACGCGCTATAGTTGCACGCCACAATTCAAGCAACTGCTCCTTCTCAGTGTCAGAGAAGTATTTCTCAGACTTAATTTTCTCATCTTGCTCAAGAGCAACACTAGGGAAAATAAACTCTATGGCTCTCTTCTCATTCGCCTGCAATTCTTGACGCTTGCGCTCAAACATATCTGGCTCATTCTTAGAGTCGAGCTTGATAGTAGAGTGTTTGGTTTTGAGCTCTTCGAGCTTAGCAGTGGCCATCTCTGCACCAAGAGTCGATATGGGCAAAAATACCCATAAAATCATAAGACTGGTGATTAGTCTGCTTCCAAACATCTAGTTACAGTGGCTATTCTAGCGATTAACTAAAGTTAAGGTGATTTTACGCCGTAATTATATATTAGGCTTAGCTTCTTAACCGTGGCTTAACCTTGGCTTAATAGATATAGTAGGTAGGACTCTGCAATATAGATGACTTCATTTAGCGAAATTAGACTTGCTAACAATAAACTATCTGGTTTGGACAAACAACTGGATATGTATTTTGCCGGGATTGGAGTTACAGGGAAACTACATCTAACCACTACTAATACTGGCGTAATTAGACTTATTGAGAACGCAACACCAGATGGAGAAATCTCTGTCGCTGAAATGACCACTCTGCAAAACACCATTGATGTAATTAAAGGTGAACTAAATTTAGAACGCAGCAAACCTAGAGGCAGCCTCTCAACTAATCTCAATGCAGCAATCGCTACTGAATTAGCCAAGGGCTCTTACACAAATGTACTAAGACTTGATACGACTCAAGTAGGCTTACTACTAAATGATTTACCCAAACTAATACAATCACAAGTAAAACAGAATCAAGCAATCACTCCTAACGGAAAACCAATAATCACAGGAGGGGTAAAAATAAAATCACTAGCTGAATTGAAAAATAAGATTGAGGCTTTTAGAGACTACTTAGGCACTATCTCGGAGAGCGCATTACCCATGGTTGGAATTTTTGCTAATGACCGCTATTTAAATCCCTTGATTGGAACAACCTTAGACGCACTAAAAGCTGATGTAGCTCAATTAAGGACTAATTTAAATAAAACAGGACTAGACGCAATACCTTTTACCAGTAAAGCTCTCAATAGCACTAAACTTTTCGAGGGAATTTTAACACCCAGCAATAGCGGCAACCTACAAACAAGAGCTTCCAATGCAGAAATTAAGCTCTTAGAACTAATTGTAAGGGGTCCAGAAGCTTTAGAGAAAATGGAAGAAAAAGCAGAGCAAGCTCGAGAAAAAATACTAAGGGGAATACTTACCAGCGGAGAAATACCATATATGCGCACAGCATATAATCAAGATGGTTTAGACCTACTCTATGACGCATTAGATCGTGGTGATAATGCTCAAATAGATCTTTGGGATATCGGCAGTTGGGACAAAAAGTTCAAAGAACAACTAGCTGCATATGAAGGACAATATGGTGAAGCAGACTCCTCAACATTCACTGCAAAATTTGATGCAGCAAATCGAGCTGAAACCGCAGTGTCAGCCTATACTCTTCCCAGCTTCCCTACTACTGTTTCAAGTGTAACTAAAGCACAGGCTGCGGTACTTGCTGCTGCAACGGCTAGCGCTGCTATCTTATATGACCTACT
>JAYVUR010000014.1:0-3057 GCA_043787715.1 Candidatus Melainabacteria bacterium | reverse complement strand
TTGCTGCGCGGCTTAGAGATCTCTGCTAGTCCTACACTTAGGGCTGATATGAAGGAATACCTCAAGACTGCTAGGCTCAGATATACTATCGGTGATTTAGCACTGGATGATAAACTCTTGGTTAATGAACGCAGTCAGAAGTTCGCTGTCTTAGATCTTAGAACTAGGCTAGCAGAGATGGAGTTGCGTCCAGTCTACCTGAGACGTAGCCGCGTCATACATCTATTAGAAGCTGGACTTAGCTCTGAAGAGATAGAAACTATGCTGGGCATTAAGCTTGGGCAAGTTTATGAAGACTATGAGCAGGAACCAGATTACCGTTTGCTTAAAGCTTATAATCAGTTTCATCCGCGGGGGGATGCTTAGGGTAGGGTTGCAAGAAACTTAGCAGCAGGCAATATATAAGTCTTGCAACCGTTTATGTCCGCTAGTTGTTTATCGCTTGTGCCATTAAGATGTATCTGGAAGGCACAAGGGATTTTTATTCTTTCAGCTAGGTATTTGATGTTAGGGTCTAGGCTTTGGGCTGATAATTTAGATTCGACAGCGAACCAAGGTTTATTGTCTTTAAGCATAATAAAATCAACTTCTCGTTTGCGCTCATCTCTAAAGAACCTAAGTTCAGTTTTAATACCTTTGCAATCGCTCATATAATGCACTAAGCGTAAGAGATGCAAGGCGATTAAGTTCTCTAATCTAAGTCCCATATCTTCTACTCTTGCCCAATCCCAGAGATATAACTTCCTTTCTTTTTTGACGGCTTTAAGCTTAGGCGCACCGAAGGGCGCTATTCTAAAGCTCGCATAAGTTCTTTCAAATATCTCTAGCCAATTACTAACCGTTTGGTGATTTACTTCTAAATCCTCTCTTAAGCTATTGATGGAGAGTGGCGAGCCGACCGTACGTGGTAGGTGTTCGAGTAATAGTTCTATTTTATCGAGTTCATAGACTCTTTCTAAATCACTAATATCTTCGCGCACTAGTCTTTGATTGTAGGTCAGTTGCCAGCGTTTATACTCTGTAGCAGATCCACTGAATAATGGTTCCGGGAAACCGCTGTAATGAAGCAAGTCTTCTAAAGCAGTTTGTGCGCCACTTCTGAGATGAAAATCATCCAGGTTGATAATTTGTTTACTGTCTTCAACGAATTGATTCCCTAAATATTCAGAGAGAGTAAAAGGGTGCAATCTATGAAAATAGTATCTGCCTTGCAGCGAATCGCCACCGCGTCTATAGACATCTAGTTTGGCACTGCCGGTAACTAAGATCTGGTGTTTTTCGTGATGCTGGTCGTAAAGACCTTTAAGCCAATTTCGCCACGGCTTGTATTTGTGAATCTCATCAAAAATCCAAAGATTAGCGTTGCGATCAAGCTCGCTATTCTTGATTAAATATTTATCCTCAATAATGTCCCAGTTATAGTAATGCCCCGTGGTCGTTTTGAGAATGGCTTTAGCTAAAGTAGTTTTACCGCATTGGCGCGGGCCAGCAAGAAGAACCATCTTCTTCTCTAGGTCTTTAGCTATTTGTGAGCTGATTTGTCTTGCGGGTTTTTTCATAAGTCCATAAAATACCGTGCTGTAATTTATATTATGCCATAAAATACTGTCGAGTATCAGGGTATATTTGCATCATTTGCACAATTGTGGGTTGATTTGCATTTTAAGTAAATCGGTGGCTGTAAAAATACCCCATTGCGAGGGTTTTACTTATATGGGGCAGCCCTGGTTAACGATGTTCGGCGGTTCAGTGGTAGGCTCTCTAATGTCTGACTAAATAAAATGAATTCTCAAAGCTTAGAATCAAGATTTAAAACCTGGGCTGATGAATTTTTGCATAGTCCTGTAGGCTTTGATGGTAGGAGTCCTGAAGACATTATTCGCATTGATATAAATGAATCAAAGCAAATCTTCAGAAGAGAATTAGCTAAGCGAAAGGCTCAAGATGAGATGAAAAGCTTGCTTACTAAAGATGGGCTTGAGCTGAAGTATTGGTTCGTTAGTAAGAATGATAAGCCTAGTAAGCAAGTGAAGATTTTGCTGCATGGCTCAGGTTCTAACTTTGCTAAAGCTGATCGCGCCATAAATCTTTTAGACAGGGGTTTTGATGTAGCAATGATTAGCTATAGAGGTCACTCTGCTAATCCAGGCAAGGCTGATCAGAGAACTATTGTTAGAGATGTTTTTGAGACTATCAAAGATATTATTAATCAGGGTTACGGGGTTGGCGATATTTATTTGGAAGGGAGCTCACTAGGGACTTCTGCGCTGGCTCATGCGCTAAATAGGTTTTATCAGGATTTTGGTTTTGATAAGCAGTTTGCTGGTTTGATTCTAAAGGCAGCACCTTTGAATCTCACTAACCGCAATGAAGATACTCTTGATAGTATGAAACGGTTTGGTCTTGATTTTAATCAGGCTGAGCCTTTTTTGAAGAATTTGTGGAATCAAGTTGAGCCATATTCAAGAATACGAGCTAAAGAAATTAAAATAGTACACGGCACTAAAGATGATGTTGTGCCGGTGGAGCATGCCAGCCTAATTAAAACTCTGCTTGAGAAGAATAACCAGAATGTCTCATTAGAGATTATTGAGGGCGAGGGGCATCAGTTGAATTTGAGTGAGTATGGGATTTATTAATATGGGGCAGCCCTGGTTAACGATGTTCGGCAGTCTTTAAGAGATAAAGCACTACTTTACTAGCAAAAGAACACAGATGTTAGCTTTGTATATGAAGTGCTTGTTAGCCGCCAAATCCCTAATATCTGCCAGACTGACGCCACTACCCGATCTTAGGTGTCCATGACCCAGAAGGTAAGCAGGGTGCTGGCAGAATAAGTAATGGATTAACCTTTTGCAGTCTTAGAGAGCTATTGCCGAGCCAAGAGGCTGGTGAGTCGGATGAAAAGTATAAATCCAAGCTGATTGAAGCGCTAGCTCAAGCCATGGGTACTTCTAATAATCTTGATGATCCAAATGTTGGTACTACATGTCAATCCCCCCAAACTTAAAACAACTTAGTTACCTACCTTTAGCAGCCTAATTTTATCTACCTGAT
>JAYVUR010000013.1:0-4151 GCA_043787715.1 Candidatus Melainabacteria bacterium | reverse complement strand
GCTTCATCATCATTTAGCCATTGAAGCTCTCTGGCAAGCTTATAAGCAGCATAAGCCTTGGCGCGTTTAGCTCCATCTCTGAGCTTCAAGACTAGTACTTGCTTCAATTTAAGATTAGCTAACATCATCAAGCCTTCAGCACCAGATTTGGCAATAAATCTATTAGGATAATTAGACATTAGCAGCGAATCAAACTGCTTAGTACCACCTACCAAGAACGGATAACTATTCATAGCGCTAATGATTTCAGCATAGGCCTTATCACAAATCATAGACTGAAACAAAGCCGCAAGCTCAGAAATACTCAGGTGGTAAGTCGGTAAGCCGCAGCCATCAGAACAACTATATGCTTCTCTAGTTAAGCCTAAGCGAGACAGTTCTAGAGCCATTCTCTGGTGATACTCATGCCCTGGATTGAGATACTGCAAATCAAGCCCGCTAGCACTTAAGGCTGCTAATATCGCAGAGTGTTTGCCAGAGCAATTATGAACATAGCCGCAAGTTATATGTGACTTATCCACTGCAAAATCTCTCAATATCGAATCCACAGCAGCAAGCTGCTCAGCTTCAGCATTATGCGAAGAACAGGCTATCGCTATCTGACTAGCGCTTAAATTAAGACCTGCTGAACGAATAAAATCCAAAGAAACCTTAGCCTGAACAGGTTTAATAAGAGATCTACTAAACAAATAACGATCTGAATTACCCCAAACACTAATAATTCCAGATACGCCGTACAATAACGCATCAAAATCATGCTGACTTTCTAATTTATCGCCTCTATATACCTGAATTTGCGGCACTAAACTATAATATAACCGTAATGCGTAAAATCCTATTAATCACTCTAATATCCTTGCTATTTAGCCTAAAAGCCGCCAAAGCAGAAACGGATCCTATTGAGACTATTATGACTGAGATATATAATTCTTGGAACGCTCATAACGCCGAAAAACTCTTTTCTTACTATAGTAGTAATTTTATTACAGGCGATGGCATTGATAAAGAAAGCTACCGCAAACTAACCGAAGCACTATGGGAAAGCTACCCAAATATACAACTTAAAAACGAAAAAAAAACTATCAGAAGTCAAGATCAATATGCCACAGCTTCAATAATTGATTTATTCTACGGCGATAGCAAAGACAAGAACGAGCAAATGGATGAAACGGGCAAGCTAAATGCCATATCTCAAGGTCAAGTCTTCTTCAGAAAATATGGTAATGAATGGAAGGTTGAGTCAGACAAGATTTATTTCGAACTGGTTACCATCTACTACGGTCATGCCAAGCAATATCTAGATAGTCATCAGATTTATTTTGGCGCACCTGAACAAGTTCACGCTGGTGAACAGTACACCGCGACCTTGTATTTCATACTACCTGAAAGTGTACAAGCGACCGCAACTATCAACCACGAACAAATTAGTTATCCGCATGATGAAGATCTACAAGAGTCATATCAGTCAGCAAGCAGTAATAAGCTCGAGCGTCTTTTCGGTGCAAACCAAAGCAACCACAATGAGTTAGTCAGTTCAACAATCATTCTTACCAAAGGCGTAATAGAACCTAAGATGGAGGGTATCCTTTATATCTCCAAAAGAGTAAACGTACTCAGTCCGACAGAAGCACTTAAAAAAACAGAAATAGTAAAAACATCGTTTGCTAAGTCACAAGAACCTGAGAATAAAACAAGTGTCCCAGTCGCAGAATAAAACCGAAGCTATATTAGCAAAATATCTAACTAGGCAGGATCTCAGTAAAAAACCTATCGCCGTAGCCTGCTCAGCCGGTATAGATTCGCTTAGTTTACTTAAAGCCCTAAGCAAAATTCATGCCAAAGAATTGATTTATTGTATTCATTATGACCACGCCATTAGAGTAGATTCGCATCAAGCTGATGAGCAACTCACCAAGCTCTGTGTTGAACTTGAGATTAAATATTATTCAGAGCGTAATCCCCACCCCCTAGCAAGTGATGAAGATAGCCTTAGATCTCTTAGATATCAATTCTTCTCAAGAGCAGCAGCCAAGCTAGGTCTGCAAGATATACTAGTCGCACACAACCTTAACGACAACGCTGAGACCGTATTATTCAGGTTATTCAGAGGCACCGGTGCTGGTGGTATCACTGGTATCCCCGAGCGCAGAGATCTCGGTGCTGGAGTCATAATCCACCGCCCTTGGCTTAAATTAAGTCGTAATGATATAGAAGATTATGCTAAGCAACTAAGCCTTAAACATCTTGAAGACAGTTCTAACAACAATGATAAATATGCTCGAAATAGAATTAGGCTCAATATAGTACCAGAGAGCCTTAAGGTTAATCTTAAAGCCTTGGTCAACATTGATAATTTTGCCAGCTTAATTGCTGAACAAAATGAGTTTATCAATAGCGAACTATTGAACTATGAGACCAAGTTTAACAAGCAAGACCCAGAGCTTAACTGGAGTTTAGATGAGTTCAGGCAGGTGCCTAAAGCCATTCAACGCAAGCTTCTCGAGAAACACTTCACGACTAATATAAGTTTTTCTAGTGATTTCCTGGCAGCAATTGCCAAAGGTGGCTTCAATAAGATAAACTTTGAAGAAGGCAAATGCTTTAGTATTAGACAGAAGCGTATACGCCTTGAGAAGCCCTAAGCAAAATGACAGCAGTGATAGCAAAAGAAAACATAGAAGTATTATTCAGCCAAGAAGAAATTCAAAATAGAATCTCGGAATTGGCTAAGCAAATATCTAAGGACTATAAAGATAGCCAAGATCTAGTTGTAATAGGAGTGCTTAAAGGTGCAGCCTTGTTCACTTCAGATCTTATTCGCAAGCTAGATATACCTTGTCAGCTTGAATTTATCAGGTTAGCAAGCTACCAAACCGGTACTCAGAGCTCTGGTGAGATTAGGGTTTTTGATTTATCAGTGCCTAATCTCAAAGACAAAGATATTTTAATTGCTGAAGATATAGTAGATTCTGGACGCACTGCAGAGTTCTTAGTGAATTTTTTCCAAGAGCAGGTTGGAGTACGCTCTATGCGTATCGCCTCACTGCTCGACAAACCTTCTCGCCGTCTTGAACACCTCAAGAATATCAAACCAGACTATTGCTGCTTCACAGTAGAGAACAAATTCATTCTTGGCTACGGACTCGATTATGAACAGAAATTCAGGCAGCTTCCATATCTTGGTTATATAGAAGGCTTAGAATAGTTTCTTGGCCAAACTAGCACCAATATCACGTACTAGATTATTAATACCAGTAGCCATAGTAGTTGGAACCTTAGCGAAAATCTTCGGGATAATATTTACCATAAACTTATCCAAATATTTCATAACTTTTGAACCAAAAAACATAGAGCTAAATGGTCTAAACATATGAATGGCTTTACCCATCAACGATGCACGTTTGATACCCAAGAGCTTCTTGGAGAAACCATCCTGCACTCTATTCGACCATTGCACAATAAATGGCGGAATAATAGCTTCTGAACAAAGGTCATGCACCGCAGTTTTAGCCAATGCCATACCACCCCCTCTGATGGCAACCATAAGATTACGCACTATTAAATATGCAATAGTCAAACCCCACATAGAATAATAAAATGGCTTCTCTAACCAAGGCATATAAGCTCTAAAATGATCCCTAAATGCTTCAGCTGCTTCATTACACAGAGCGAATAAGCGAGTGCTATTAGTAGTCTGCATATAAAGACAAGCATGATCAGTAAAACGCCTAAACCATGACGGGAATTTAATTCTGAGACTCTCCTCACTAGAATCCAAACTTGCTTTAACGTCACTACGCAAAGTAGTTAGCGCTACTGTATCAGGGTGGGCATCATGAAGCAAATGTTGCTCTCTACTATCAAGCAGCCGCTCTGAACCGGATTCTGAGGCAACAACTACTGGCGGCATGGCCGCAGTTGCCTCCATCGGCGCTGCAAGAATAGGGTTTATGGCATGCAATATGCAGAATTACGGGATTAACCAGTAATACTTAATAAATTCTAGCATAGTGTAATTACAGATTAGCCTGCCGTTCCGACCGAAGCGGGGATTGTGACTACTCAGTCCTAAGATAAGTTTTTGTTAATACGGCCACTTTTTTGAATTAATTACGTCATAGGTTACAGATGGCAACTGTAACGATAGAAGA
>JAYVUR010000012.1:0-2579 GCA_043787715.1 Candidatus Melainabacteria bacterium | reverse complement strand
ACAATCTTAAGCGCGTACTTAAGAAAGCAGAGAGTATGGGCTACAAACTCAATGTAGGTCCAGAGTGTGAGTTCTTCTTATTCGATCAAGACGAGAAAGGCTTACCGACTACTGAACTGGTTGACCATGCTGGTTACTATGATGTAGAGCCTGCTGATCTTGGTGCTGATGTACGCCGTACCATTATCTATACGCTTGAAGAGATGGGTTTCGACGTGGAGGCTTCACACCACGAAGTTGCGCCTTCACAGCATGAGATTGATTTCAAATATGATGATGCTTTGCCAACTGCTGACAAGGTGCTTACCTTCAAATGGGCAGCCAAAACCATTGCTGATCAATTCGGCATGTATGCAACCTTTATGCCTAAACCACTCTCAGGAGTAAATGGTAGTGGTATGCACTGTAATATGTCGCTTTCAGATCTTAATGGTAAGAATCTATTTTTTGATGAGGCTAAAGCAGACGGCATCTCCGACATGATGAAGCATTACATTGCCGGTCTTCTTAAATACGTTAGGGAATTCGCTGCTGTTAGTAATCCTCTTGTCAATAGCTACAAACGTCTAGTACCCGGCTATGAAGCGCCAGTTTATATTGCTTGGTCTAAATGCAATCGCAGTGCGCTGATCCGTATCCCAGCTAGCCGCGGAGCTAGTACTCGCGTAGAATTGCGCAGTCCAGACCCTGCTTGTAATCCATACTTAGCATTTGCTGTAATGCTTGAAGCTGGTCTTGATGGCATCAAGAATAAGCTTGAGCCGCCTGCTGAAGTCAATGAGAATATCTACCATATGGAAATGCGCACTCTTGAAGAGCGTAATATTAATGCACTTCCGGGTAGCTTGAATGAATCAATCAAATACATGGCCGATTCTAAACTAGTGCGCAGTGCACTTGGTGATCATATATTTGAACACTATATAGATACTAAGTATCGTGAGTATCAGACTTATCGGGCGCAAGTGTCGAAGTGGGAGATAGACCACTATTTGCATGCGTTCTAATTAGCGCGGCTTAGCGCGTACTAAATTTAGTCCCAATACGAGTCCCCAGCCCAGCTTCCAGCCCAGCCAATTCTGGCAATCTACGCACGCTAAGTATATGCAATGGTACAGACTTAGCGAGGCAAATCTCAGCGGCCATGATTTTGGATGCCATACCGCCAGTGCCAGTTTTGGAGCTAGATCCAGTCGCGACCGTGCGAATCTCATCGGTAATTGCGCTTACTTGATTAATAAGCTTGGCGTTAGGATTCTTGTGCGGGTCGCTATCGTAGAGCCCTTCAGTGTCAGTAAGTATATAAAGAGTCTTGGCTGAATTCAGCACGGCAACTTCCGCCGAAAGAGTATCATTGTCACCAAATTCTATCTCTTCAGCAGTAACAGTATCGTTCTCATTAATAATAGGAATGATATTTAGTTCGAATAATTTACTAATAGTATTTTTGATAGTCGCACTGCGTTTGGGATCATGCAGCCCGCGGTGAGTGAGCAAAACTTGACCTACATGCAAACCATGCTTAGAGAAGGCTTCAGCATAAGCATTCATCAACGCCACTTGCCCAACAGAAGTGAGGGCTTGCTTGACCGTAGTAAGATCAGCTCGCTCTTCAAGTTTAGCTATGCCTAGTTTCGCGATACCTAAACCCATAGCACCAGAACTAACAATAATAACTTTGGTGCCGCTGCGGATAATTTCTGCCGCTGCAGTAGCGAGGCTCTCGAGCACGTCACAATTAATACCTTCACCTGCTTTGCGCCCAGTGAGGCTGGTGGTGCCTATCTTGATTACTATTGGTTTTATCTTCTCTATCATTTAGGGGACTTAAAGCCATAGTTGATATTAGCATTTAGCGGCTGGGCTTGATAACTATGCAAGCGATAATATAGTTATAGGAGTAAAACATGGCAGACAAAGTAAAAATAGTTAACGGTAAAGCACAAGTAAGCGATAATCCTATCGTTCTCTTCATCGAGGGTGATGGCATTGGTCCAGATATCTGGGCGGCTAGCAAATACGTACTAGATTCTGCTGTTGAAGCTGCTTATAAAGGCAAACGCAAAATCGAGTGGCGCGAAATTCTTGCTGGTGAAAAAGCTTTTAAGCAAACTGGCGAATGGTTACCACAACAAACTATTGATGATATTAATGAATACTCACTTGCAATTAAAGGTCCTCTAACAACTCCAGTTGGCGGCGGTATTCGCAGTCTTAACGTAGCTCTTAGACAGATATTTGATCTTTATGCTTGCGTGCGTCCAGTTAAGTGGTATGAAGGTGTGCCAAGTCCAGTTAAGAGACCTGACCTTTTCGATATCACTATCTTCAGAGAGAACACAGAAGATGTATATTCCGGTTTTGATTATCAATCTGGCTCTGAAGATGCTCTCAAGATCATCAACCTAATTAACAGCCTTAATCCCAAGAAACAAATCTCTCTTGAAGCTGGTATCGGCATCAAACCTTGTACAGCTAAGGGTTCTAAGCGACTAATCAGAGCTGCCGTTCAGTATGCTCTTGATAGAGGACTCACTAAAGTTCATATTATCCACAAGGGTAATATTATGAAATTTACC
>JAYVUR010000011.1:0-5476 GCA_043787715.1 Candidatus Melainabacteria bacterium | reverse complement strand
AGCAGTCAATCCAGTCGCTGCTACCGCAGTCACAACCTTTGTGCTTGCAGCTATTGCTTCTACTTGAGTGATTAAGGCTTTAGCATTTTTATTCTTTTCTGTTATAGCCTTATCGGAAGCAGCTTGTAGATCATCTTGAATTTGTATAACTATTTCATTGTAGGATTTCTTATTAGGATCAGCACCAAGAGTCTTATCACCAGGAGCTCTTGTTGCAGCTATAATTGCATCTACGCTATATTGCTCATTCCCGATTCTAATTTCTGTAGCACCCTCTTTATCCTTTAGTTGGTCTGCTAGATTAGCAACAGCTTGATCTCTAGTTACAGTATGTTTTTGTGTGGCTAGTAGAGCTTTTGCGTTGTTGTACTCAGCCTTCATCCATTCGACTTTTAAGGCTGGTGATAGCATCTCAGCTGGTATTTGGATAAAATCTACTTTTTTGCGGGTTTTGGCTGTTTGAAGTCTAGTTTTGACAGAGACTGCTGTCTTGATATCTTCTTGCAGGTTTCTCAGCTTACCTTCAAAAGCATTTACAGAATTGATTAGTTTTTCGGTAGAATCTTTAGTCTCATCATCATTGCCAGCAAGATATAGAGCCCTCATTGCATCAATTCTGTCATCAATTGCTTTTCTGTAATCAGAATTGTTTGTGATTATCTCTTTTGTTGATGCGCTGAGTTTCTCTATTGCTTCATCAATTTTGCCTTTAACTTGATCAAACGTATGGGCTTGCAAAGCCTTGTATTCTGCAGTTAATGTCTGAGTTTCTAGAACTTCTTTCATCTTTGGATCAAGTGGTTTTGAGAATAGATCATTAATTTTATTGCTAATAGCGTCCACTACTACTTTGCCAACCTTGTCAGAGCCCATTAACCTTGCAACTTGTCTCATGACTTTAGAGTTGGCAGAGGTGAACTCTTCAACACCATGGGTTCTGATTAGATGAAAGGCTGCTTCTATTGCAGCTTTATCGTCATTAGCAGTTAAGAATTCAACTATTTTGCCGGAACTCGCATATAGTTCACTATTGTAATTGCCTTGGAAGCTACCATTAAGAGCGGTGCGAATTAATGATTTAGCTTTGTCTTGTACTTTTTTGAGATTATCCTCGTCCCCAGAAGCAGCTTCTGCTTGAGTAAATGCAATTAATGTTTTGAATACGTTTACGCCAGATTCATCTGCAAGTAGGTATGCTCCTCTAGCTTTACCTTTTTTGGCAATTGTCTCATTTAAATCATTTGATACTGTTCTTATAATTTCAGACCAATTACTTACACCTTTATCTGACATTTCTACACGTTGAGCACCTGCGAAAATTGAACTTGTATCTTCATCACTTTTGACGAAGCCATAAGCTTTAGAATTAGTGTTGTCTTTCTCTAGTTCTTCTAATCTAGTGGTGATTCCACTGGCGTCATTTTTGCCACTTGGTTTTATCATTGCAGCGGCGTGTGCTTTAGCCGTCTTCTCATCTAGACTAATATGCACTCTTGCAGCTTGATCATCTGGTACTACTGCTTGTTCAGCTGCAGTTGGAAGTAAGAAATTAACTGGCATTTTTCTATGTTTCTCCTTGGTCTAGTCGTCCTTGACTATATATAGAACCCGCAATACTATTGTTGACAATCTTATCTAGGGTTCTAGGGTATCAGCACTTATCTTAGAGCTAATAGTGATTCCTAAGGCTTATAACAGTCTTAAAATCACGCTTTTAATCCTAGCAATACGTATTACCCCCTGTCAAGCCCTAAATCGTAAATACTTTATAAATAAGATTAAATCTGTTTAATGTTCAACCCCGAAACCCCAGTGAATACACCTATATTAGGGGCATACTATACTAGTGCTTGTTGCGTGGCTGCAATGGGATTGCCACGGCGACTTTGTCGCCTCGCAATGATAGCAAAAAGGTGACTTACGTCACGTTTTTGCGCTTTCGACAACAAGTGCATAATCTTTGGCGTCACCTTAAGGGATCCTTCGCTACGCTCAGGATGACGACGCTTACGACATAAATATGACCGATCATAAAACACTAGTCATAAACAATGAAACCACCTGCAAGGGCAAGGATATAGCTAGGTTTATGCCTATTGTTGAGATGATAGCCCGCAAGGAGCTGCGCAGCAGTTCTGGGCAGTACCTTAACTATGAGGAGATGGTTAATACCGGACTCATTACTATTAATAAGCTTATAGAGAACGCCCGCGCTGGCAAGAACATACAATACAACTCAAGTTATATAGCTCAGTCTGTGAAGTGGGCGATGAAAGACGAGATGCGCTCACGTCAAGGTTGGTATGGAGTGAAGCGTACAGAACTTGCTGAGACTAAGCATAATGATGATGAAGTTGGCGAGATAGAGACTATGGACGATGCTCGCAGAGCCGTGTTCGAAGTGATCATGTCAGTAGAGTCGCTTGAAGATGATGTTGGTTTTTCGCCGACTGATACTAGTGATCCGCGCATGCTCGATCATCTTGAGATGCTTGAGATGAAGCAGGCTCTGATTAAAGCTGTTTCTAAATTGCCTGATAATCTTAAGCATGTAGTTCAGATGCGTTTCATCGATGAACTAACTGGTAACGAGGTTGCTGAGAAGCTTGGTGTTACTCCTTCGCGTATCTCACACATGATTAATGAAGCGGTGCGCAAGCTTAAAGTATTGATGGCGGCTGAAGGTTATCGTGAGGTAGTATAATTGAGCTTATGGCTGTTAATTTTGGCTATAAACTTATTAATTTCCAGACTACTTTTAATTCTTTGGCTGTAGCTGTTAAGCGTGATTGGCTTAATGATAATGCTTATAGAGACTCTCTAATTAGACGTTTTAATTTTGCAGTTTCTACTTGTCACAAGTTTTATTCAGCGTATCTTGCTTCGATGGGCGTAACAGTGTTTTACCCTAAAGAGGTATTTAGAAATATTTTTCAAGCTCAGGTGCTTGACGAATCGGAAACAGTTCTATGTCTTGAGATGCTTGATGATTGTAATCTTATTCCATACGCTTATGAAGAAGAAGTAGCTGCAGCAATCGCCGATCGCATAGTCAGTTACGAGCCTGTACTCGCTAAGCTTGCCGCTAAGGCTACAGAGCTAGTTTCATAACTTTTTTAGTAACTTATTCAACAACTGTTGCGGTATCACTTCTTGAGGCGGATTCACCACTTGCCCGTTAGTTGCACCGCCGCTTTGAGCCATGAACTTCTGGTAGATAATTTGTTTGACTAGCTGCTTGCCGGTTTCAGTAGCGAAGTTTTTGACATCTGCTTTGATACTGGGTTTAGCACTATCACCACGTACTTTTAGTGGCACTGGTGGCAAGTTCCCCACTTCAAGATTTACGTCGTAATTAATCTTAGGATTCTTTTCTATGCCTCTTACTACAGGTCTGAAATTAAAGAAACCAGCACCATGTAGTTGAGCTATTGGTGTGCTAATAGCAAGGTCGGGAGTGTTGAACTTCGCATCACTAATATTGAAGCTAGAGTTGAGCTTACCAAGTACATGCTCCTTCACGGCAGGCATTCCATTGGCTATATTAGGATTGCGTACGAAATCCTTAAAAGCCAAGAGCTTGTCTATAAGTGGTGCATTAACATCATCGATACTAAGACTGCCACTGCCTGTCAGGGATTGCATTTGCTCTTCATTGGTGACACCAGTCATATCTAATCTGAAGCTTGGCACAGTGAAGATACCATAAAGTACATCTTCTGTTGGTGTGAAACTACTTATTAGTTCATTGATGTCTATGCCGCGCAGATTACCAGTGATAACACTGGTGAGCATACCACTAGGTAAATCACTGACATAATGAGCTTGCATATTTATTTCACCACTTTTGCGTGAGCCCTTAGTGGCCGTGAGTACTATGCGGGCAGAGTTGATATTGAAATAGGCTTTCTGGGTTTGGATTGCATTAATAGTTAGATTGAATGGCATTTGTGCTGTCGCGATCATATGCCGACTAGAGCTTTTACCTAACCGGACTCTATCGAGTTTGGCGATACCATTGCCTCTAATATCGTGGAACAGATCACCTTTAAGCTCAGCATTTATATCTACCTTATCTGAGCTGTGCGGGCTCATAAGTATCGCTCCGAATAATTTTTCTCTCAGTTTCTGTGGTATCTCTGTGAATACTAATGTGAGATTGGCTTTGCCTTCTAGAGGGAGCTGCTGCATAGTAGCAAGCTGATCTAGAGCAGCAATAGGACCGATAGTACCTTCATACTCGAATTTTGAGATTTTACTATTATAGATTTCAGCCCAAATTCTAATATTCGATTTTTCACCACTATGTATGTTTTTTATGATTGCGTTGAGCTGAGGGATTACTATTGGTTTCTGTCTTGGTGGCTTAAGAGTAAGCGTCATATCCTTGATACTGAGGCTTGTGATATCCAGTTGCTTTTTGAACAAAGGAATCAACTCTACCGCTATATCTACTTGCTTAGCTTCGAAACCATAACTATGTTTTATATTGCTGATTCTTATTACTGGATTGAGTTTCAGTATATTGATGAGGCTAAAGCCAATATCTCCGATCTCCAGTGTGGCTTCCGTACCAGCGCTCCTCTCTATGTTAGAAATGATTTGTTCTTTGATTGTGTTTTTGAGACCTAGTTCTAGGGCGAGGTAAAGTAGTAGCAGGATTGCTACTACTGTGCTTATACTTAGGAGTATTGATTTTTTGCTCATGGTAGGGGGATTGAATTGTCATCCTGAGCGTAGCGAAGGATCCCTATTGTGCCTCGAAGTTGAGAGCACAAAAACAAGCCGTATGGCTTGTTTTTGTTATGGTAGCTGAGGGCAGATTTGAACTGCCGGCCTGTGGGTTATGAATCCACCGCTCTCACCAACTGAGCTACTCAGCCATAGCGCTAATTATTATACACTTAGAGCAATTTCATCTAAAATTGGCAGATCTTTAGTATTTATTGATGCTCTTGCAGAATTTGCTAACTGTTTGTAGCTTTGTTTAGATCTATCTATCATTGCCGGTTCTAGGGGTAGAAGCTTTAACGCCCTTACCGGTGCTTTCCCTAGGCTACCAAGCGCCTGATAACCAGCTTCTGTTTTTCTTAACTGTCCAGCAATTTTCGTATCTCGATCTGTTATATCAGCTTTATCTATTCCTATAAATTGCGCCTGAAGAATAGCTTTTGCTGTACTTAATTCTGGTTGATCTAGTATTTTATCGAAACTATTAGGATATAGCTTAGCTAGAACTAATAAGTCTTCATAGATATTTTGTGCTGCTGATAATTGTTCGTCATCAGCGCAGTCTATTACTATATGACCGCCTGCATTTTTGAATGGTAGTACAGCTTTTATTGTTTCTTGTCGTTTGATTTCTTGGTACATTAGAGCTTTAACTTCTGATTTTAAATCGGCTTTTGCTAATATAAGTTCGCTTGCTATATTTCTTAGAGAGGCATAAAGCATACCCCTATCCTCGTTGTTTTTT
>JAYVUR010000010.1:0-12827 GCA_043787715.1 Candidatus Melainabacteria bacterium | reverse complement strand
TAGTGGAGTTCATAATGCCAAGGGTGGATTCTTAAGTGTTTTCAGAATGATATCTTCGATAGGTTTGACACTTGCTGGTCGTCTTGAAGGTCAAACGTTCCGTAATGTTCTTGGTATGAATCCAAATGGCTATAATGCTGATGCCTGCTTAAAGACAGCTGTGCGAGAGAAAATGTTAGTGCCTATGGCGCAGGCTCTTGTAGATGCTGCTAGTGCTTTTATTACACGTTTTACTACTAAGTTTATTCCACTTAATGGTGCTTTTATAGCTACTTTGTTGCGTTTGCCGGTGGAGACTATCTCGACCTTGCTGTCATCAAGTTTGACAGGCTTAACTGCTGATCATAGAGTGCCAGCTGAGTGGGTATATCTCGGTTCTAAGTATTGGAAACCAGTTGCTAAGCTGATTGAGAGACTTTCTATGCCGATCTTTAATACCACTATTAATCAGGTTTACAGTAAGGTTTTCGGTATGTTGCCTACTGACAAGAAGCTGGCGGAGTTCGGGATTAAGTATAAGGATTATGACAAGGAGTCTCTAGGAGATGAACTGCATAATGGTTATGCAAAAAACACAGCTTGGGATGATATTAAACTACTAGTTAAATCTTCAATGCCTTGGAATATTATTCCGGTTGTTAAGACTGCATTCAAAGAAGCGCATCAATATGGTGAACAGATTCGCGAAGAATCACGCCTAGTCTCCGTTAATGGTGAAGCAGATGCTGCTGAAGCTTGGATGGCTGGTAGTCCGAAGCTGCATGAGGCGCCTAAGTCTAGTTCAAGCAGAAGAATTAGCGAAGTTGTTCCAGCTAGAGCAGTTGCTTTGGCAGCAGCTTAGAAACAGAAAGCCGCCTTGTGGGCGGCTTGATCTAAATCTTATAAAGTGCCAATTAAGCTCGTAGTTGAGCTGCCGCAAAATCTCTTGCTTCGGATTCTCCACCACGTGGGTATCCGGGAAGCACGTCGCGACCATTTACATGCTCTGTAAACAATCTAAGCCAGGTTGCTGTTGATGGCGTGCTAGCTGTGCGTGGGTGTGCAGAATTAAGACCGAATATATCAGTCATATGACCTTTCTCCTTGGTTAAGACCTCCAGAGAGCCAAATTCTACGGGGACTGCGAATGCAGAATATGGCTCTTTAAGAGGATTTTTATGCGACCTTTTTTTGAGGTTTTCTTATAATAGCAACTGTCAATAGCACTGTCTATATAGCAATACGTAAAGCTTCGTGAATCTTAATATTTCATTCGCGAATTACTGCAAGCCCTGTCTGCGGGCTGCGCTATGTTAAGATAAGCGGTCTGTGAATCTCTCTGCCCCACAAGTATCTGTAGTAATGCCTGCCTTCAATGCCAGTCGCTGGATTGAAGAAGCTGTTATGAGCGTCAGGCATCAAAAAGATTTTGAAGATTTAGAACTGATAGTAGTGGATGATGGCAGCACTGATGACACGCCAAGGAAGCTTACAGCTTTAGCTAGGGAAGATTCTCGGATACAAGTACATAGAACTGATCATCAAGGAGTGGTTGCTGCGCGCAATCTTGCCATGCGATTAGCACGCGGGGTCTATATTGCAACACTGGATGCTGATGATAAATATCACCCAGATAAGTTAACTAAGCAATGGGAATTGATGCAAGAGGATACTGATGCTGTCGCTTGTTACACTGCTTATCGAGAAATTGACGCAAGTGGCAAAGTGAAAAGAGCTAGTGCGCGTAAATGTTTTGGTTATCAAGGTCATATTGCTCATCGAGCAATAATGTCTCAACTCGGTGCATTGGCTTTAACTATGTTCTTTAGAAGATCTTGTCTTGGGCAGATCAAGCTGCCTGAGCCTGATAGCGCGGGGCTTGAAGATAGAGAATTGTTTTTGCGTTTGGCTCTACTGGGGAAGGTTAGATATATACCAGAACTGCTTGGTTATTATAGAAAAGGACACAATGGCAATAATAATGTTTCAGCGCAGGGGACTACTGGAGCTTTTGTCACAAGGAATATAGCTGCTATCAATAAGAATGATATGGCGAAGATAGCTGCGCATAGAGGTAGAGATGAAGCGGTGATTGCGCCTGATTGTCCTTGGTATAAACTCCCTAGTGTTCTGTGGAAAATAAAAATCGCTGATAGACTAAACCTGCATCAAGATCCACAAAAATTCGCTGATAAATTGCGTGCTGATGTTTATCTTAGAGCTGCACGCAAGGCGGAGCGAGAAATAGATTTAGCGGCTGTTGGTAAATATGCAAGAGCAGCTTTGAAGCATGAGCCAGACTGGTTTCGCCAGCAGTGGATTAAGCTCTTATATAACACCAGCACCGAACCGGCATCTGATGAGTACTAGCAAATGCTAACATCATTAGCCATGCTCAAAACCGTAGTCCTAGCCGCAGGTAAAGGTAGCCGCCTCAAATCCAAAACCCCTAAAGTTTTGCAACCTATATTCGACAAGCCACTGCTTGCTTGGGTTTTAGATAGTCTTGCTGAAGTGGAGCAGGATGAAATCATAGTCGTCGCTGGTTATAAGGCGCGTGAGGTGAGTAGTTTTCTTCATGCTTATCCGGTCACCACGGTTATTCAAGAGCCGCAGTTAGGCACTGGGCACGCGCTGCAATGTGTAGCAGAGCAAGTGCAATCACTTAAAGATTTCGATGGCACCATACTTATACTGAGCGGCGACTCGCCGCTAATTAGTTCTGAGACTATTAATGAATTGCTGGAGTTTCACCAGAGTGTGAATGCTGATCTCACTCTACTTACTGCTGAAGTGAAGCGCTCCAAAGGTTACGGTCGTATTATTCGCAAAGGCGAAAATGTAATCGGCATCATGGAAGAGAAGGATTGCTCAGAAGCTGAGCGGGCGATTCGTGAAATTAATTCTGGTGTTTATTGTTTTAACTGGCAAGTGATGCGTGAGGGTCTGCGTTCACTACGCAATGATAATGCCCAAGAGGAATACTATCTCACTGACTTAGTTGCATGGGCATACAAACAAGGCTTGCAGATCTCTAGCTACGAATTGGATAATAATGATGAGATCATGGGTGTCAATACCCGCGCGGATTTGGCGCAGGTGATTCAGAAGAAGAATCAAAAACAACTTGCGCGCTTGATGAAAGCTGGAGTAACTATTGTCGATCCGCTTAGTACTTTTATTAGTCCTGATGTGGAGATTGGTAGAGATACTATTGTGTTTCCCGGCACTTATATACACCGCCGAGTCACTATTGGTGAAGCCTGTAGCATCGGTCCTTATACTTCTATCTATGGTCCAGCCGAGATCGGTTCTGGCACTACGGTGATGCATTCACATGTATTCAGAAGTACTATTGGTGAGAATTGTAGTATAGGACCATTCGCACATATTCGTGATGGTAATGATATTGGCTCTAATGTTAAGCTTGGTAGTTTCGTTGAAGTGAAGAACTGTGAGATTTCTGATAATGTTATGGCTTCACACTTAAGTTATCTCGGTGATAGCAAAATTAAATCTGGTGTTAATATCGGTGCCGGTACTGTGACTGCTAACTACGATTCGCGCACCGGCGAGAAGCACCAAACTATAATTAGAGCACGTGCAAGTACTGGTGCTAATTCAGTTCTAGTCGCACCTATAGAGCTTGGTGAGAATGCTATGGTGGCGGCAGGTTCGGTGATTACCGATGATGTGCCGGCTGATAGTCTTGCAATTGCTAGACCAAGGCAAGAGACTAAACTTATGCAGAAGAGCTAGGCGATAACATTCAAAATCTTCCCGCAAAACGCCGAATCAAGAAGATCAGCTAGTGTACCCCAGCCTAGTGACTCGAGGGCGAGACGATATTTTTTGCGCTGGCTAGAAAGATCTGAGCCAATACGTTTACGTAGATTAAAATAGTTCTGTTCGACAGCCTGCGGAATGGCTGTAAGCATGGCTTGTAAGCCGCTCAGTTTAGTACCGAGGTCGCCGAAACGGGCAC
The DNA here is from genome assembly GCA_043787715.1 of Candidatus Melainabacteria bacterium. GTDB lineage: Bacteria > Cyanobacteriota > Vampirovibrionia > LMEP-6097 > LMEP-6097 > CAYUFH01. The sequence continues at coordinate 8,863 of JAYVUR010000010.1, read as the reverse complement.
CAAGATTTTGCATCATGGTGTTGGGGGTTTCAGCGGGCAAATTACCACTATGCAGGTTAGTAGCTAGATTATTAGGCATATCAGAGGGATAAAGCTGCCTTGACAGCTCATTTGATAAAAATCTATGCAAATGCTGAGAATTTAATAATTGGAGCTTGACAATAGGTATTTACATTTGCTAGTATTTACAAATAGCCTCCAAAAGAGCTAAAATATATGGTTACAAGCCAAGAAATGCCCATATACCACCCTAACAGCCAAGATGAGCTTGCTGGCATTCGCCCCCAACAGGGGCAGCCTAAGAGTTCGGACTACGACGTCTCAATCGCCGACGACGCAGGACAGGCTCCAGCTAAGTTACCGTCTAATGCTATCCCTAAGTTTGAATATCTTGATAAATTCGAGAAGCCTAATGCTAATCGTGATCGAGAGGGTAATAGCGATAACCAAGAAGGATTTAATGGCAGCCGCAATGCTAAGGCTTCTAAGAAACGAGTTAAGCAAGATGAAGCTGCTGATTATTACCGTGCCACCCCTAGAACCCTCAGTGCCACCCTGTTTCCGGTTCTAGATGGCATGACTACTCTTGTTGCTGATACTGATGACGAGGAGCTTGAAGAGCTAGAACTTAGTCTTGATGATGCTTTTAAGCAGTGGAATGACAGCTTCAAAGCCGATCACCAAGTTAAGCGTAGACCACCTTCAATTAGCCCCATCAAGCCCACTTATATACGCCAAGAGTTCCAAGTGAATCGTAGTCCGCATCTGTGGAAATCAGATCCTAAGAAGATGGGCATACTTACTTTTGGTCCGCTTAAAGCTTTGAATAATAAAGTTAACGAGATATTGTTTAAGTATCAGAATAATACAATCGACGCTAAAGCTTAGTTCTTAGACATTAATTGCTCAAGACCACTAATATTACTTTTCATATAATCGATATAACTAGTTCCATGACCGCTATATGATTTGAATTGTTCACCACGTGCAAGAGCCATGCCTGCTACGGTTTTGGGCTTGCTATCACGCTCGATACCAGCGCGCACGCGAGAATGAGTTACTTGCTCAAGAGCCACTTCCTGAGCAGCTTTTACTTGACTTAGAGCTTCTTCGATCATGGCAATTTCACCAGGCTCAGTAACAGAGCCGCGACGAGTGATAAGCTCTTTTTCTAGCTTACTAAGATCGTTTAATACATGGCCTTGCTGAGGTTTAACCGCTTGGCTTTGATTAGTGTAGATATTGCTCACGTAGTTATTTAACTAAACTTAGGTTAAGGGGAGGTTAAGATAGCCTAATACTTACGCAAAGCATTAAATATAGTCTCACCGAAGATAGTCGCGATAATGTCAGTGCCCCAGTTCGCCGCTTCGCCGCGCTTGTCCCAAGCTTCGCGGCTAGGGCAGTGCTCGACAAGATCTATAGCTGCCAGTCTATTTTGGCGTCTGAGCTCTAAGTCTAACTCGCGTGCAATAATCATCGCTTCGCGATAACTAAGCTGACCTTGAGAATAGCTACTAACACCACTAAGATCAAGAACATTCAAGTCCCAGATTACATGAATTTTATCGCAGTTTTTTAGTTGTGCTAAAGCAGTGTTTATAGCAGCTTTTGCGCCGATCTCATCAATATCAGGCATGCTGAAATGTAAGTGATCGTAGGATTCTTGAGCGGATCTATGGCTTATTCCAAGATGTACTATGTTAGAGCTTGGCACTATAGGATAATGGTCTGAATGGGTTTTGAGTAGAATTTGGAAGTCGGGATGTTGTTTGCTGATATCAGCATCGAAACGCAGTACTGTATAGGACATACGGTTAGCGTTCCAGCTTTTGGTAACCTCTGGGGAGCTGTTATTCAAGTGATTACTCAGCCACAGTACTCCAAGCTTAGCTACTTGCCGTGCGACGGCTGCCACGCTAGCAATATTCAGACTGGCATCACCGCCTAAGAGAATAGGTATGTGCTGAGAAATTACAGATTGTTCAATACGCTGACTTAGCCAAGTGTTGACTTGGACTATTGCTTCAAGATTGCGAATGCGCTGAGAATCTTCTTGGATTTGGAAGGGTCCCAGTGATGGCGGTTCATAGAGGCTAACCTTAGAGCCCACGGCTTCAAGCTTCGCGACCATATCCTTCTCAATAAAACCATGAGCACCTTCTTGAGCTAAGTTATCTGTACCTCCGAAACCCCAAGGCGCAAGTATAAGATCTACCTCTGGACTGGGGTAGTGCTCTAGTCGCTGCCGGCTGGATAAGTGCTCGCTCACAAGACCAATATTAGCAGTTGCTTGGTGGCTGTGGACTTACTCGCCTAACTCTTACAACGATGTTAGAATGGGATTTATGGTTGTAAAAGACAAGGATACTAGCACCGGACTTAAGACAGAAGAATTAGTCATTAATATGGGTCCGCAACACCCATCTACCCACGGTGTACTTAGATTGAAGATTCATACTCGCGGTGAGATTATTACCAAGTGCGAGCCTGTTATTGGCTACTTACACAGAGGTATGGAGTGGCTAGCGCAGAACCGAAACTTCGTGCAGTATCAAGCTTTGGTAGATAGAGTAGATTACCTTGCTGGTATGAGTGATAGTCATGCTTATGTTATGGCTGTAGAGCAGATTTCTGGATTGGTGGTGCCGCGCCGTGCTGAACTCTTAAGAGTGTTAATGGCTGAATTGAACCGTATTACTTCACATCAATTATCGCTCGGTATATTTATGCTCGATCTTGGTGCCATGATGGGTTTTCCCTTCTATGCGTTTAGAGATAGAGAGTCTATATTATCCTTGCTTGAAGAAGTTTCTGGACAGCGCATGATGTTCAACTATATGCGTATCGGTGGCGTGCACAAGGATGTACCTAAGGGTTGGCTTAGCAAGTGTGAAACATTAATCCGCGACAAAATAATGCTTTATGTAGATGAGTATGAAGATATAGTCACCGGCAATCCAATCGTCAAGAGCCGTACCCAAGGTCTTGGGGTGCTGGATGCTAAGAAAGCTATAGACTACGGTATTAGCGGACCTAATTTAAGAGCCTCAGGGATTTACTATGATGTACGCCGCAATAAACAATATTCTCTTTATGATGAGTTTAATTTTGATGTAGTGATACGCAAAGAGGGTGATGTCTTCGCTCGCTATAAGTGTCGTATTGATGAGATACGTGAAAGCTGCAAGATAGTCTTGCAAGCAATAGAGAAGATCCGTGCACTACCTGGTGGTGAGCATGCTAGTGCAGCTACAGACTTGCAGGCTAAAAAAATCATGCCGGGATTCAAAGCTCCTGCTGGTGAGACTTATGTCACAGCTGAATCTCCGCGTGGTGAAGTTGGTGTCCATCTTATTACTGATGGCACTACTAGTCCTTATAGGCTTAAGTGGCGCTCTCCAAGCTGGTTCCCCACTAGTATATTAGGTGATATTCTCGCTGGTGAGATGATTGCAGATGTGGTGGCGATATTCTCGTCACTAGACGTGATACTGCCAGACGTCGACAGATGAAACTAATAATTGGTCTAGGCAACCCCGGTGCGAAGTACAAAGCTAGTCGCCATAATATTGGTTTTGAAGTTGTTGAGTATCTATTGTTAGCGGAGGGTGTCAGCGCGCGTAAAGAAACTAAGTTCGAGGCTGAACTAATGTTAATCGGGCAAGTTGTTTATGCTAAGCCGACTACTTATATGAATAATTCTGGACGTGCAGTACAGAAGATTATGCAGTTCTATAAGATTAATAGCGAGGATTTATTGGTGGTGCATGATGATGTCTCTATCGATCTTGGCAAGCTGAGATTCTCCTATGATCGAGGTGCTGGCGGGCAACATGGCGTCGAAGATATTATTGAGAAGTTTGGCGGGGCTAAGAACTTTCATAGATTGCGTATAGGTGTCGGTCCTGATCCGGGTGGTGATATTCGTGGAGATTATGTCTTAGAGAGGTTCCCCGCTGATCAAGCTGAAATAGTGTCGCGAGTTATTAGCAAGAGCTCAAGCCTAGTTAAGGATTGGCTTTTAGGTAAAACTCAAGATGGTACTCAATACTGCTAAATCTGTTTGAGCAGATCACTAGCATCAGCTGCTTTTTCAAGACGGTTTTGCTTCTTATAAATAGCGATTAGATTACGGATACAACGTGCCACCATAGAAGTGTCGTCGACCGGGTCTAGGTATTCATCACGCCAATAGACATTAAGTTCTTGCGCGCGGATAATACACTCATCCTTAGTGATCTCACGTCCACCAAAGAAAGGATCAAGTAGCATGCCACTATATTTAACTATAAAATGCCCAGGTGTACCGATGCCCTGTACTTGAAGTCCAAGGCGCCGCGCCACTAACATGAAGATAGCTGAGAGCATAATAGGATTACCAGTCTTACTATCCATAACGGTGTGCAGGAAATTATTATTCAAATCATAGTAAGAGATTTGGTTACCGATATAATGTTCTTCACGGAATAAGACTTGATTAATCGCTTGTGAGACTTCAAGTGGGTTGTTCTCTGGTTTAAGGCGCTTGGCTACTCGAGCAGCATAATCATCAAGCATGGCTATATAACTACTTTCATCTATTGCTGGATTATGCAGGCGAGTAATAAGTAAGAGCCCACGTTCTAGGTCTGGGGATTTTTTCCAATCACGTAGTTTTTGGGCTAAGCTGAGACGGCTAACGTAATACCAATTATCTATTAAGTCATCATTCTCAGAACCTCGTGCTATATCAGTGATAGTTCTAAGACTGTGATTATCAAAATTACTTACTTGTTCTGAGATAAGAGATAAGACCTTATCATCAGAGTCTTTCATCAGATTGATTAGTGCTTGGATTTGTGAATTAGAAAGTTGTGGCAGCGTAGCGGTCATCTATATATTATTCTACTGGAGAACTTGCTTCTGAGTTCAATACTAAGATATTTTTAAGCCAGTTGATTATATTATCTTGTTGTAGCGTGACGCATTGCATGTAATCTAGCTAAGAGGGGAAAGATATATAGTAGGCCTCAGAGCTGGGTGGATTCAGGCTTGGAGTAGGAAATAATTTATGACAAACAACAATAGGTTTCTAGATAGATTGGGCGCGACTGGCCTTGGGTTTTATTCGCTAGTAAAAGCTGAGCAAGAATACGGCTCACTGGCTAAATTACCATTCAGCTTGAAGATAGTGCTTGAAGGTATGCTACGTAACCTTGATGGTAAGCGTGTGCGCGAAGAAGATGTACTAGCCCTAGTTAAGTACAATCCACAGTCGCCAGATGGTGAAGTGCCGTTCAGTCCTGCTCGTGTGGTTTTGCAAGATTTTACTGGTGTGCCATTATTCGTAGACCTCGCTGCTATGCGTGATGCTGCTAAGGTTGCTGGACTTGATCCGCAGAAAATCAATCCCCTAGTGCCTTTGGATCTAGTGATAGATCACTCGGTGCAAGTGGATGCGTTCGCTACAGCTGATGCTCGTCAAGTGAATGAACAGTTAGAGTTCGACCGTAATATTGAGAGGTTCAAGTTCCTTAAGTGGGCGCAAAAAGCCTTCAATCAAACTTGCATAGTGCCGCCGGGTTTTGGTATCATCCACCAAGTTAATATGGAATATCTAGCTTCTGTAGTTATAGAGCGTGATGGTGTTTTATTATTCGACAGCTGCGTTGGTACCGATTCGCACACTACTATGATCGATGGTCTTGGTGTATTCGGATTCGGTGTTGGTGGACTTGAAGCTGAAGCTGCGATGCTTGGTCAGCCAGTCACCATGCCAACTCCAGAGGTTATCGGTATTGAGCTTGCTGGTGAATTGAGTTCTGCTGTCACTGCTACAGATTTAGCATTATACGTAACAGAGTTTTTGCGTAAAGTTAATGTAGTAGGCAAGTTAGTAGAGTTCTATGGTGTTGGTTGCAAGTCTCTTACTCTTGAAGAAAGAGCGACAGTATCTAATATGGCTCCTGAGTATGGTGCTACAGTAGGGCTCTTCCCAATTGATGAAGAAGTGATTGGTTATTTGGCGCGTACTGGTCGCAGTGCTGAGCATCTCTCAAAAGTAGAATCCTATGTTAAAGCGCAAGGCTTATGGGGATTGGATCGTAACTCTGTATCGTTCACAGCGAATTACAAGATTAATCTGAATGATATTCAGCCATCTATTGCAGGTCCGCGTAGACCGCATGATAGATTGGATTTTAATTCACTCAAACCTAAATTCGCTGAATCGCTAGCGCGCCCTACTGCTAATCATGGTTTCGGTATGGATCCAAGTGATACTAAGAATGATCCCACTAAGCATGGTGATGTACTTATAGCTGCTATTACTAGCTGTACTAATACTAGTAATCCGGGTGTTATAGTTGCTGCTGGTCTTCTTGCCAAGAAAGCAGTCGCCAAGGGGCTTAAGGTAGACTCGCGTATTAAAACCAGTCTGGCTCCAGGTTCGCAAGCAGTGACAGAATATCTGCGTAAAGCTGATCTGCTTAAGCCACTTGAGCAATTAGGCTTCAGCGTAGTAGGTTATGGCTGTACTACTTGTATAGGCAATTCTGGTCCACTTTCTGATGCTGGACAAGCTGCTGTTAATGCTAGTCCTGAGACTGTGTTCACGAGCGTACTCTCTGGTAATCGTAATTTCGATGGTCGTATTAACCCACATATCAAGGCTAATTTCTTGATGTCACCACCACTTGTTGTGGCGATGGCGATTAAGGGCAATATGAACTTCGATCCTATTAATGATCCTGTTCAAGGTTCAGTGATGCTTAAAGATATCTGGCCTACCAAAGATGAGATCAAAGAAACTATCGCGAAAGTGATGAGCCCTGAGATGTATAAGGATATCTACGCTCAAGTATCTTCAGGTACTAAGCTGTGGAATTCAATTCCAGCTGGTTCAGATGCGCTCTATAGCTGGGATGCGGATAATACTTATATTCAGAATCCACCTTTCTTCGAGGACTTCTCATTGCGCGTACCTAAGATCTCTACTATTAAGGGTGCTCGTGTACTTCTGAATCTGGGTGACTCTATTACGACAGATCACATATCACCAGCTGGTAATATTGCGAAGACTTCAGATGCAGCTAAGTATTTGCGTGAGAATAAAGTAGAAGATGTTGATTTCAATACTTATGGTTCACGCCGTGGTAATGATAGGGTGATGACTCGTGGTACTTTTGCTAATATTCGTTTGACGAATCTATTAGTGCCAGGTAGTTCTGGTCCGGTGACTAAGCACTTCACGGATAAGGGTGCTACTGAGATGTCAGTATTTGAAGCTGCGATGAAATATCGCGAGACTAAGACTCCAGCTGTGGTTTTCGCTGGTTCTATGTTCGGTAATGGTAGTTCAAGAGACTGGGCCGCTAAAGGTCAAATGTTATTAGGAGTGCGTGCTGTTATTGCTCAATCCTTCGAGCGTATACACCGTTCAAACCTAATAGGCATGGGTATTCTGCCGATAGAAGTAGAGACTAAGGTCTTTGAAGAAAACAAATTCGATGGCTCAGAATTGTTCGATATAGAAGGCTTGGATGATAATGTCAAACCATCACAGAACGTAACTATAGTAGCTAGCCGTAAGGATGGCTCGCAAGTTCGCATCACTGCTCGCATACTCTTGAAGACTCCTATTGAAGTTGAATATTATCGCAATGGTGGTATTCTTCAATATACTCTAAGACAAATTGCGAAAGAAGCTGGGATTGCTATTGCGGTTTAGTTAATTCATCAATTATTTGCTGTTTACGCCTGTTTCTTTCGGTAAGATCGACACCGGCTTCCTTGATGAATTTATAGGCAGCTGGAATGTCACTGTTCTTCATCCCTTTGTTTAAGAGTCCAGCATAGTAATTCAGTTCATCATGCAATTCTGCTCTTCTTGCGGCTTCGCCAGTTCCAACTTGTTGTCCAGTAGGGTCCACTACCTTACCGTCCGCTCTATAGCTTGGTATTGATAGGTAGGATGCACCATTGGTCTTGGTCGTATCATTAAGAGCTAAGAATAGTGATGATAAGCCTTGTAATTGACTTTCAGAGGCACGATTATTCAGCTCATCATCAGTCCAGCTTTTTTTGTTTTGGTAGACTTTGGTCACACCAGCTGAAGTAATTGTGTATGTTTTGGAAAGGTTGTTGATTACTGTTCCGATAAGAACTTCTTCTAAATTATGTTCAGCATAAAGACTCTGGAAGATTTCTGTGAATCTTCTGCTGTTGACTGTTTTAACGGTTTGTTTATCTATGTCAGTTTGTGTGCTGCCTGCCAGACTTTGTATGCGAGTCAAAATACCGGTGGTAACACCACTTGAGCCTTCGGTCTGTGCAGCATCGATTACTGCTTTGGCATAAACAGGGATATTAAGGTTATTAGGGCTTGTGCTTAATGAGGTTTTTGCTGCGTTAGCTGCATTAGTGACTGCTGTAGAGATTGCAGTAGCTATAATTTGTTTAGCGTTTAGAATCGCAGTTTCTCGTACTACTGTTGGAGTTGCTGCTGCTCCTGCGTTGGCTGCATTGGTTTCCGCTGTGGTTTTGGCTTTTAAGGCTGCTTCTCTGATGGTAATTGCTGTTGCGATTGCTATTCGAGTATTAGGATCTGGATAGGTGGTATTGCTCAGTTTTGTTTTAATCGTTGCAGCAGAATCACCATCAACTAGCGTCAGTCTCCCAGTAACAGCAGCTATATCAAAACTAGCAGAACCTGTTGCATCACCAATAGCTTGATTTAATACAGATTCTAGGTCGGCTGTAATTATTTCACCAGTTGTTTTAGTGGGTGTTGTTATTGGAGCAGGAGGATCCTTGGCATCTGAATAGGCTATAGATTTTGCTGCCACGGAGATCCGTGTATACGCAGTGTCTACGGTCAGGG
>JAYVUR010000009.1:0-5430 GCA_043787715.1 Candidatus Melainabacteria bacterium | reverse complement strand
TGGGGTCAAATGAGTTTTGATAATTTCTTGGTGAATGATATGACCGTCTTTGAGGGCGATAGCTATCATAGCTAGTAGCTTGATTGTAAGGCGTAATATTATTGTTGTAGCTAATAATAGTATCTAGGTTTATAAATATTGGTGGGGCGGCATAAGCTATAGTCTGGCCGATGAACTGGACAGGATAGATGATACAGCCGTAGGAATAAGTGGCAGGTTGAAAAACACTACCTTGAGGGTACAGCATAGTTATTAATTATCAACACTGGATTAAATTTCGGTTAAGACTAGGCGATAATACCTAGTTACTTTTATGCTTTGAGTTTAAGTCATTAAGCCAGCCATTACTTACATAATATTGTTGCGCGGCTTTTGGTTCTAGGATTGTGATTTGACCTTCAAGATTCTGCTTAATAGCGTTTCTGAGCCAATTTAGATGCGAGTTGTTGATCGGTGGAATTACAAATTCATAGAAACCATCTTTATTTGAGATGATTCTACTGCGGCCTTCTATGCTTGAACTAGCGGTATGCTCACCAACTTTTTTGAGGAGCAATTCTAGTATTCTAAAATATTTATCCGGAAGCTTTAGCAGTTTCGCCCCGGTAGCATCTACTGGAATTACTACTAACAAACCTGTTGTATTGGTGGTTGGCTGTCCGTGTAATTGTTCTGTTGTGAATGGAGGATATATGATTTGATTGTCAATTGAAGAGCTACGGTCTTTTATTAACGTACCTAGGTCGGGGGGTGTTGATGGTAACAAGACTTTCGATTCGGGAAGTTTACCAATGTTTTTGATGTGAATAAATTGGCTCAGATAGCCGGTGTAATAATCAATGTTGCGCAGATTGCTAGCACCGGTTCTCATAGCTTGACTAGTAGTAATTGTGTGATTAGTTAGACCATTAAGTCTCAGGTTGTTTGCTATAGCTGCTTTGAGCCAGTCTTCACAATTACTATTCACATCAGTGAAATTAATGGTGCTTGTGTCTCCGTTGTTAACTAGGTTAATATTATTAGCCGAATCATTTTCACCTATTCTTTTAAGGCAATGCCATATAATTTTTTTGTAGATTTCGTCTCGTGTTTTATTGGGATTACTCTTAGTTGCTTTGTTCTGTATCTCTACTCTCATATTAACTACGGAGCTGCTTGGTTGAGGATTTATTAGTTCTTTAGAGAGCGACGGAAAATTTATTTCTTTAATTAGAGAGTCCACAAAGCTTGTTCCAACATTACCTCGATTGGTATTAGTTAGGATAGTCGCTAGAGTCGGGTTGTTGGTCATAGCAGGAATGCTATGTAAGCTACTTGGTGTTATCGGTGGTGCATGCCTAGGAGCAGGATTCGATTTGTCTTCACAGGCAGTTGCAGCAAGTATACAGGCGCTAGCTAACCCAGCGCGCCAATTAGTTAAGAAAGAAGTCCCAATCATAGAGACCATGATAGCATAAATATAAGTATTATGTTATTGGAATAATAATATTATAATAATAACAACGGCTGCAAAAATCACTTACTCATAGTATTTTTAGTAAACTCCAATAATAGGAGTTACAATAAAATAGAATGAGTAAACAGGGGCTTAGTTTAACACCATTGGAAACGCGGTTCTTCGCATGGTCGCAACTGTATAAACGTAGAATAGTACGCACTGGCGATTTACTCAAAGAACTTGCTATTAGTGCTAAACAAGAGGCTAAGCTTTTTGCGAAAGCCAATAAAAGCGGTCTGATTATTAAAATTACACGCGGGGTCTATCTTCTTCCCAATACGTTACCTGCTCGCGCTTGGTCGCCTTCGGAGTACTATCTGCTTTCTCTTTTAATGCAGGAACGAGAAGCTGATTATCAAGTAACAGGGCTTGCTGCCTTGAATTTTCATAAATTGAGTACGCAGATACCCAACCAGCTCACAGTTTATAACACTAAATTGTCTGGGGCTAAAAAAATTGGCAAAATAAATTTTACTTTCATTAAGGTTGATAAAAATCGTTTGGGTGAGACAAGCTCATTTGTGGTCAAAGCTAGTAGCGAGGAGCTTCCTGTTCTTGTCAGTTCCTTGGAGAGAACTATTGTTGATGCAGTCTATGATTATCAAAGATTCGGAGCAATACCAGAAGTATATGATTGGATTAGAACTCGCAGGCGAGATGAGACCTTCATAAAGCAATTAGTTAAATTAACCCTGCGTTTTGGTAATATTAGTACTCAACGTAGAATTGGTTACTTATTAGATTCATTAAAGGTCAGCCCAAAAATTACCAATCCAATTCTCAAAAAGCTACCTCAAACTAATTCTTTGATACCGATGATTCCACAGTTGCCGATTCGAGGTCTTAATAATAGAAAATGGGGAGTAGTAGTCAATGGCAAAATATAATCCTGAACAGCTTCGTGCTGCAATAGAATACACTAGTACTGAAACGGGATTCTTGCCGGCTTCAATTGAAAAAGATTATTTTTGTTCTATTGTTCTTAAAACTCAGCTAGATGCTCAGTTAAGACCAGTGCTAAGAGAGAAGGATTACCAGGGTTTTGATTTTGAACTGGCTTGGGAGCGCCTAGAACAGCTTGCCCAAAGGGTACAAGCATTATAATAAAGTTATAATATATACGCTTAAGCAGCCTTGTAATATACTGTTGCTTAGTCCCTTGAAATTAATGGCAAAAAAACAAATAATAGATCTTGAAGAAGAAGATGTTGATCCTCCTGAGGAGCTTAGTAAGCCGGAACAGGCTAGGCAAATGCATCTGATGCTTTCAGAATATAAACGCACTAAAGATAAGCGCGTCAGGGATAAGATAGTCAAAGCTAATGTTATTCTCGTCAAGAAGATTGCTCATGGTCTAGCACGAAGAAGTACTGACCCGGTTGAAGATTTGATACAGATTGGATCTATAGGTCTTATTAAAGCAGTAGATTACTTCGATCCAGATGCTGGTGCTAAGTTCACTACTTATGCGACGCACCTGGTTACTGGTGAGATTCGTCACTATCTGCGTGACAAGACTTCGATGATTCGTGCGCCGCGTGAATTGCAGGAATTGAGTTTCAGGATTAATCGCATAGTACATAGATTGCGCACTGAGCTTGGACGTGATCCTACTAACGTCGAGATAGCTGAAGTGCTGCAAGATGTCAAACCGCATAAGATACAAGAAGCCTTCGAGGTGGATCGCCGTCGTACACTGGTTTCGCTAGATCAGAGCCTTACTGCCAATTCGTCTAGTGATAGTGATACTTACTTAGTGGACACCTTGATGGATATGCGCGAACATAAGCGCCGTGATGCGCGCGAAGAATTTTTGGTGGTTAAGGATTTCATAGACAAACTTAGACCTAACCTTAGAGAAATTATCGATCTAATATATTTTCAGGATATTCCTCAAGCTGATGTAGCTAATATGCTTGGTATTTCACAGATGCAAGTTAGTCGTAGATTGAAGAAGGCAACTGCTGCTTTGCAAGAGCTAATTGCTGGTTCTGGGCGCACTGAGAAAAAACAGCGTAAAATTACTATCGTGCAAAGCTCAAATCCAAGCCCCAAAGCTACTGTAGTTAAAAGCTCTGGTTCTAAGAAAAAAGCTTCTCGCTCCAGTCTGGGTGCTAAACTAGAAGCTCAGAAACGTAAAGGAAACTAGCACTTGACTATCAAAGAAAATAAGCTTAAAGATGCTGAAAGTATTCTTGCCGATATAGCACTGACGGCTGAATTGGCTGACTATAGTCCGGTTAAGGGTTGTATGGTTATTAGACCATATGGTTATGCGTTGTGGGAGAATATCCGCGACATTCTTGATCGCATGATCAAGGACACTGGTCACGAGAATGCTTATTTCCCGATGCTTATCCCTGAGAGTTTCCTGCAGAAGGAAGCAGAGCACGTAGAAGGCTTCGCACCAGAGTGTGCGGTGGTGACTCATGCTGGTGGTAAGGAGTTAGCGGAGAAATATGTAATTAGACCCACGTCTGAAACCATTATTAATCACATGTTTTCTAAGTGGATTAATTCTTATCGCGATTTACCGCTGAAGCTTAATCAGTGGGCGAACGTGATGCGCTGGGAGATGCGCACCAGGCTATTCTTGCGCACTTCAGAGTTCTTGTGGCAAGAAGGACATACTTGTCATGTTAGTCGTGAGGATGCTGAAGAAGAAGTATTGAAGATGCTTGAAGTTTATCGAGTCTTGATGGAAGACTATCTTGCTATCCCCGTGGAGCTTGGACGTAAGACCGACTCTGAGAAATTCGCTGGTGCTGATGTGACTTATAGTATGGAAGCGCTGATGCGTGATGGTAAAGCGCTGCAAGCTGGTACTTCGCATAATCTAGGACAGAACTTCGCTAAGGCTTTTGATACTAAATTTACTGATCAGAATAATCAACTACAGTTCGTGCATCAGACTAGTTGGGGTGTCAGTACAAGACTTATAGGTGCACTCATCATGGGGCACTATGATGAAGTGGGATTGATACTGCCACCGAAGATAGCCAGCTATCAAGTAGTGGTGATACCAATACTCAAACGCGGTGCTGATGCAACGCAGAACGCACCAGTGTTAGATGCGGTGCATGCTATCAGCGCTGAGCTTAAGACTGCTGGTATTCGTGTCAAGCTTGATGCGCGTGACACTATCACTCAAGGTCTGAAGTTTAATGAGTACGAACAAAAAGGTGTGCCACTACGCATAGCTGTAGGTCCACGTGATTGCGAGCAGGGTGTAGTGGAACTGCATCGACGTGATACTCGCAGCAAGGAGCAAGGTGTAGCGCGAGCTGGACTGGCTCAGCGTGTAGTTTCTGAGCTTGCAACCATCCAAACTGATCTACTAGCGCGAGCACTTAAATACAGAGAAGAACATACTAAGACTGTTAGTAATTTAGCTGAGCTTGATGAGCTGTTCGCCGGTGATACTGCACCGGGCTTCGCGCGTGCGATGTGGAATGGTGATACTGAGCTTGAGCGTTTGCTTAAGGAGAAGTATAAGGCGAGTATTCGCTGCATGCCGTTTAAGAAGCTCTTGGATGCTAAGGTTCAGCCTTGTATTATTTCTGGCAAGATTGCTGATGACAATACGGAGATACTTATAGCTAAAGCATACTGATGAGATGGTTAATGCTAATTCTGTGTTTTGGTCTGCTTAGCGCAGAGGCGGCTCTTACTGATGAGTCTTACAGTGATAACAAAGTAAGTTTCAGAATCGCTAACCATATTTCAGCTTCAGTGCAAGCCAAGGTTTTTCACAATGGGATGCATTATCGTGATATTTATATTCCACCTTATTATTTTTCTGAACTAGTCGAGGTCCCTGAAGGTACTTATACGCTTGAAGTTTATGATGTTAGTGATAATTTTCTTGGCTATATCGAAGAAGCTAAACTGAGAGGCGCTTATGATAATGGTTCCAGCTTGATATCAATTAG
>JAYVUR010000008.1:0-6854 GCA_043787715.1 Candidatus Melainabacteria bacterium | reverse complement strand
TCTATGGGATGGTTAGCTGCAATAACGCTATTAGAGTCTTGATGAGTGTTGAAGTGATGTTGAACGCCGTTAATATAGATTTCGTAGCCTTCGCTAGATATATAGATCCGGTGCTAGTCAAAGGTCAAGTTTTTTCATTGTTCATTATGGCAGTAGCAGCCGCAGAAGCAGCTATTGGACTGGCTTTGCTATTATTAATCTATCGTAACCGAGTCAACATTAAGATGGACTCCTTCAACGTACTCAAATGGTAGATAACGCAAGCTATATAGCAAGAGACAAGAACTGTCTCTCACCAGCACTCAATAGAGCCTTCAGTATAGTGACAGCAAGAGCTAGCGGCTCTTATATCTATGATATGGATGGCGATGCGTATTTAGATTTCACCAGTGGTATCGCTGTTAATCAAGTCGGACACTCACACCCTGAAGTAGTGCAGGCTATAGCTGAGCAGGCAGCACTCTGCATCCATACTAGTTGTGTTACTTACTATCCAGCGGTGATAGAACTCGGTGAGAAGCTCGCTGAGATACTACCCGGTAATATTGATACAACATTCTTCTCTAATAGTGGTGCTGAGGCTATTGATGGAGCTATCAAGCTCGCTAAACTAGCTAAGCCCGGACGCACTAATATAATCGTACATAAGGGTGGCTTCCATGGGCGCACTATTGGTGGCACATCGCTAACTACATCCAAGTCTGTCTACCGCAAATACTACGAACCGCTACTACCCGGTGTGCATGCTACTGAATACCCTAACGTCTATGCCTTCGATACTGAAACTGAGAGGCTCGACTATGAGCTTAATGAGTCTAAGCGCGAACTGAGACGTCTGCTTGAGACTACCGTTTCACCCGATACAGTTGCTGCGATATTTATAGAACCTATTATGGGTGAAGGTGGATATATAGCAGCACCTAAGAGTTACCTCAAGCATTTGCGTGAGCTTTGTGATGAGCATGGCATACTACTAATATTCGACGAAGTGCAATCCGGCATGGCACGCACCGGTCGCTGGTTCGCTTGCGAGCACACTGGCATAGTGCCAGATATTATAGTTATGGCTAAGGGTTTATCAGGTGGTATTCCACTTGGGGCTTTTTCTGCGTCTAAAGCACTAATGAGCTTAATGCCAGCAGGTTCGCATGGTAGTACCTTCGGTGGCAATCCAGTATCTTGCCGCGCCGCACTCAAGCTTATCGAGATTATCGAGCGCGATAAAGTCATGGCGAATGTCGACGCTAGATCTAAGCAGGTTTTTGATTTTTTCTCTAAATATTATCCGGGATCTGATAGCCGCCAGCTAACCAAAACCTCATTACCAGTGCGTTTGCGTGGCGTGGGGTTAATGATCGGGATAGAATTCGACTCAGCAGATATAGTGAATACTGTTAAGAACTATTGTTTCAAAAACAAACTATTATTATTAGGTTGCGGTACTTACGGCAACACTATACGTCTAGCTCCGGATCTCACTATAACTGAAGCTAACATGGCTAAGGGCTTAGAGATTATTCGTGCCGCAATAGAAGCAATATGATCATCAACACCAATCCAGCCAAGATCACTGAGATAGTTTCTAAACACGCTATCAACACTAACGCTGAATTAGATACTATGCTCACTAAATCTGAGCAAGCCTTTAAGAACTGGAAGCTAGTACCGGCGCCCAAGAGAGCAGAGTATTTGCTTAAAGCAGCTAATATTTATCGTGCGCGCAAAACTGAACTCTCAGCGATACTTCATCGCGAGAATGGCAAATCACTAGAAGAAGCTGAAGGAGAAATTCAAGAAGTAATAGATACTTTTGAGTTCTTCGCCGGTGAGGGTAGGCGCATATATGGCATGACCGGTCAATCGGAGATGCCAGCCAAATCTATAATCACAGTGCGCGAGCCTATTGGACCTGCTGTATTTATTACTGCATGGAATTTTCCAGCAGCCGTACCTAGCTGGAAAGCAGCCCCAGCCTTAGTTACAGGCAACACCGTAATACTTAAACCATCAGAGCTTGCTCCGCTTAGCGGCAAAATGCTGATTGATATTCTTAATGAGACTGGGCTGCCCGAGGGTGTAGCGCAAGTTGCTATGGGAACTGCTGAAGTTGGTGCTTACTTAGTGCGCGCAACGCAAACTCGCATAGTCTCTATCACAGGCTCTTCAGAAACCGGCAGAGAGGTAGCTACCGTAGCAGCTGCCAACTTCAAAAAATGCGCACTAGAACTTGGTGGCAAGAATGCTGCTATAGTCTTAGACGATGCTGACACTCAACTAGTCGCCAACGGATTAGTCTGGGGCGCCTACGGTACTGCCGGACAGCGTTGTACTAGCACCAGCAGATTAATTATCGATTCTAAAATATCTCAAGTCGTGCTTGATAATCTGCGCGCACAAGCCACCAAGCTCTACACTGATAAGCCCAGTAAATCTTACGCGCCAATTATTAGTGCTAAGCAACTTGCACGCATAGATAGCCTAGTGCAAGAAGCGATTAAAGAAGGTGCTGAAGTTGTTTGCGGCGCCAAAATACTTGACGATGGCTCTTCTGGTGGTTATTACTATGCCCCAACTATTCTTCGCATTAAGCCTGAGATGCGTATCGCTCGCACTGAAGTATTCGGACCTGTACTTTCTGTAATTGAGATTAGAAGCAAGTCGCGCGAAGATTGTCTCGCTCAGGCTATGACTATCGCCAATAGTACTGACTACGGACTATCCAGCTCTATCTACACTCGCGATATTAATCTAGCTATGCAAGCCGCTTCTAGTTTCGAGTCTGGGCTTGTATATATTAACGCCCCGACCATAGGTGCGGAGTGCGGTGGTGCTAGTCTCTTCGGTGGCTGGAAATCCACTGGCAATGGTAGCCGCGAAGGCGGAGTTGCTGCGCTGGATACTTACACTCAATACAAAACTATTTCTATAGATTATTCTGGGAAGTTGCAGCGGGCGCAGATAGACTAACAACTCGTCATCCTGAGCACATAGTGCGAAGGATCCCAAGTGTTAGCAAGGGGATCCTTCACTACGTTTAGGATGACACCGCGCGTTCAGGATGACATTTGCGGAGCAGCAAGTTTCCGCTTCGCCAGCTCGTCTATCTCAGTAACTTGCATATTAGCTATATCTTCTTGACTAATACCACGCACTTTTGCTTGCGCTATGCGATCATCTACGATAGAGTTAATTTCTGGATAACCTTGGGCAAGCAACTTCAGCTCAGAGACAGTCATAGAACCAGCTTGAGATTTAGCTGCTGCAATTACAGCTGCCCTATCTTCATCGTGACTTAGATACTCATCTTTAAGACCTACCTGTAGTTTAGCTGAACGAATATTATTCTGAATAGCTTGCAAGGAAGCTGGATCACCAGCACTTGCCACCATAAGATCCTGCTTGCGGCGTTCTAATATAGCCGCTTGATGCTCCTGCATCTCTTCTTCAGTCTTATAAAAACTAGCTTGTCCGGTTAGCGGATCATAAACCACAAAATCTCTAGCATAAAGATCATCCTTGAAGAACTCATAGTCGTGAGCTTTATGAAAAGCATCTTTCTTAGTAATAGTTGCAGGCTTCTCTGCCTCCGGTGAAGCTGTATCAACAGGCTTAGCGGCAGCTGACTTAGTCGCTTCTAAGCCTGGTCTAATCTGGTTATTAATACCAGTCTGCATAACCCAAGGTACTCTCTCTAGGTTAAGGACAGGTTAAGCCACTTGTCGCTTCTGCTCTAGTAGCCGCTTAAGATCTGACATATTATAGTTGGCGCCATCGCTAATACTAAAACCTAGACCAGCTAGAAGCTTCTCGTGTTCATTAGTACTAAGACTGAAACCCGGCAACTCTGCTGAGGCCTTGCGTTTCTCAGATAGTGACATTTTATGTGCGTCAGACTTTAGAGCATCTTGGTATAAGTCAGACCACTGAGTAGAAGATTTAAGTTCCTTGCCAAATATCGATTTATAAATCCTTGCTATCGCATCAGCACTACCGCTTGAAGCTAGAAGTAAATCTTGAGCTATACGCTCTTTGCGAGCTTTCTCGTTCTCAGCATAAGTCTTAGCCTTATCCTCAGCAAGCTCAGCTTGAATATGACTTAGCCATAACAAGGATTTTGCAAGAATATTATCTAAGAACATATTATCCTCCGACCCCACTCTAGGCATATAAAGGCTTAAGCCTGCTAATATTGATATGGATCTCATATGTCATCCTGAGCGTAGCGAAGGATCCCATCAACCTATGTCTAATAACAAACTATGGACCGGGCTAACTAGCGGCGAAACCGCAGGACTTCTAGATGAGTTCAACGCTAGTATTGGTTTTGATTATCGGCTTTATAAGCAAGATATAGAAGGTAGCAAGGCTCATGCTCGCATGTTATCTGAAGTTGGGATTATTTCCAAAGATGAAGCTTTTGAAATAACAAGGGGCTTAGATATTATCCAAGAAGAAATAGAAGCAGATATACAAGCTTGGGTGCAAGCTAGACTCAAGGACGAAGATATACACATGGCTATAGAGCGGAGGCTCACCGAACTTATTGGTGATGCTGGACGCAAGTTACATAGTGCGCGCAGCCGCAATGATCAAGTCGCTTTGGATCTAAGAATGTGGCTAAGAGAAGAACTGCATACTACTCTAAAACAAGTCAACGAATTAAGAGCAACACTAATCAATAAAGCTGATAACGATCTTAATCACATATTGCCCGGCTACACTCACCTGCAACATGCTCAACCTATATCACTCGGGCACTACTGGTTAGCTCACGAAGCCAAACTCAGCCGTGACGCTTCTAGGCTCGAGGATTGTTACGATCGCATGAACGTCAATCCACTTGGCTCCGGCGCGCTCTCTGGTACTAGCTGTCCTATAGATAGAGAAAGTACGACTAAAGCCTTGGGCTTCAGCAGACCCAGCGAAAACAGTCTTGATGCGGTTTCTGACAGGGACTATGTCGCTGAATATGAATTCACGATATCTATGATTATGGTACATCTCTCACAGCTAGCTGAAGAGATGATACTGTGGAGCACTAGAGAATTCGGCTTCATAGAGATTTCGGATGCTTATGCTACCGGCAGCAGCATGATGCCACAGAAAAAGAATCCTGACATACCAGAACTAGTACGCGGCAAGACTGGACGAGTTATTGGTACTTTGCAAGCGCTATTAGTCACACTCAAAGGACTGCCACTAGCCTATAACAAGGACTTGCAAGAAGACAAAGAAATGTTATTCCAAGCTAACGATACCGTGCAAATATGCTTGCGCATCACTAAAGAATTTCTGGAACATATCACTGCTAATAAAGAGCGGATGCATGAAGCTATATACAACAGCTACGCTGATGCCACCGATGCGGCTGAATATCTAGTACGTAAAGGCGTGCCCTTCAGAGTCGCCTACGAAGCAGTGGGCAAGGCAGTTAAATACGCCATAGAGCGCAAACGCTATCTCAAGGAACTTAGCGTCTCTGAGTGGCAAAGCATGCACCAGTCATTCACCGAAGATATGGAAGATCTGCTCAAGCCAGAGGTGTTAGTCGATAGCCGCCGCGTCACTGGCGGAACTGCGCGCACCGAAGTGATGAAAGCAATAAACTACGCTAGAAAAAGATTAGGCGAGGATCATGCTACTTAGACCAAGAAGGCTTAGACGTAACCAGCATATAAGAGATCTTGTGCAAGAGACGCATTTGCGCATTGAGGATTTTATATATCCAATGTTCGTAATCGATTCTAACGCCAAGATGTTCTTCAGTGAAATCAAGTCTATGCCCGGGATACATCGCTATGGCATAGATGCCTTGCTCGCTGAGATTGAAACCGTAATGAAACTCGGCGTGCGCGCGATAGCCTTGTTCCCCGTAATAGCACCAGATCTTAAAGATCTAGATGCTAAAGAAGCTTTTAATCCCAACGGTCTGACTCAGCGTGCAGTTCGTGCAATTAAATCAAGATTTCCAGAATTAGTAGTAGTGACTGATGTCGCGTTAGATCCCTACACTGCACACGGGCACGATGGCTTATTAGGTCTGCCGCTTAATCCTAGTCGCCGCAAGCTACATGACGAATTCAGCAAACAGGCAGAGATACAACAAACTGAAGCAGAGTTGCTTAATGATCTCACCGTAGCAGCACTCGCCAGAATGGCATTAGTACAAGCGGAAGCTGGGGCAGATATAATAGCGCCATCAGATATGATGGACGGACGTATAGGAGCTATACGAACAGTATTAGATAACGGTGGTTTCCAAGATGTAAGCATAATGTCTTATACTGCCAAGTATGCTTCTTGCCTTTATTCACCATTCAGAGATGCAGTTGGTTCGCTCGGTACTAAGCAAGCAACAGATGCCGACACTGATTATCCTAGTAATGAACCTCTCCAAATACATCCCGAAGCACCGCGTATGCTTATCCCTAAAGACAAGAAGAGTTATCAAATGAATCCAGCTAATTCGCGCGAAGCCTTTAGAGAGCTGCAGTTAGATATTAATGAAGGCGCTGATATAGTGATGGTGAAACCAGCCGGCATGTATTTGGATGTGATCAGTAAATTCAAAGCCAACTCACCAGTGCCAGTCGCGGCCTACCAAGTCAGCGGTGAATACGCGATGATACATGCAGCTGCTTCCCAAGGCTTAGTAGATCTAAATCTCGCGACATGGGAGTCACTAATAGCCATCAAGCGGGCGGGCGCAGATATTATACTTAGTTACTTCGTGAAGGCGTTTAGTAAGCAGTAGTCAGCTATCTGGACTAGGTAAAAACCCTAGATTCCAGCCTGAAGTTAAATTTTAAGTAAATACAAATAAAAAGCCCATAATTGTAAGGTCATCTCGATCA
>JAYVUR010000007.1:0-9540 GCA_043787715.1 Candidatus Melainabacteria bacterium | reverse complement strand
AATGGAACTGTAATATCGAGGCTATAGCCTGTCCAGATTTAGTGCCATTAGTAGAAGCTGGGGATCTGAGTGCTGCGCATCTACGTTTTCAAGAATACCTGGCTGGTATTAAATCGCCTAATGTTATTGTTGGCTGTACGCATTATTCGTTTCTATTGCCTATTGCTTCAGAGTTTAGCTTTATTGATCCGGCTGTAGTGGTGGCAGAGCAGTTTCGTCATCCTGAGCACGAAGTGCGAAAGATCCCTTCGTCGCAGCAAGGGGGTCCTTCACTGCGTTCAGGACGACACACTGCCATATACTGCACCGGTGATCCGGTGATATTCAATCGAGTCTTACATGAACTACTGGGTAATGAACTTAGTGCTAGTCCAGTAGTTCTCTAGAGTGTTGCTCTAAGTAAATCAGCGGACTTGACTAGGTCTATGTTAAATGTAAGTGTATTAGCACTTAGTTTAACTGGGCTGCGCAAATTCAAATTCAAACTCAAAGGTCCTAAGTCCCTGTGCAATATCTTCTTAGTAAATTCTTGCAATTTAGAGGGCTGAGGATTAATTGTTGATACCGGGATAATATCCTGCCAAACTCTTGCCTGAAAATTATTTATTAATCGGGTATTTGTAGTAATTTCTGATTCAGCCGCTAAGCTAATTGATTCAGTAGCAAACACCTGATTGATCAAGCTACTTAATGCTGCTGCAACAATGATTTTGCTTAGCCTTGAATAGTACATACTCATTACATACCCATATTTAATTAAGGTCTAACCAGGGGTCAAAAGCCTAGCCCAATAGGGGTTCTTAGGCATGAGCATCACTTGTTATAGCTAGCCCAGAAGGTTTACGGATTAAACCATCCTGAGTAGCTAAAAAAATCTAGGCTTTTTGGTGGAGTAACCAGCCTATCGATTTTTGGGCTGACTGTATATGGGCAGAGTACGGAAAATGAACAGATCTCTCAACAAAATATTGTTCATAACACTCATATTTTTCGCAGGTGGTTTAACCATACCTGCGGCCGCTATTCTACAAAATTCTATTTCCATAATGGATACAAGCGACGGATCTGCTGATGGTCTAAAAGTCGATGTGTCAAATGCTGCAAACGGTTTCATGGTTGTAAATGGCAGCCCTGCAACTTCGACGAACAACACACCGGGTGGTGGTTTAATTTTATTCGATGCAAGCACTGCAAACCTCACGGGGCTTGTCAATAACGGTGGTGTACTGCAAGTGCAAGACAACGGTGGCACACTCACCTCAATTCGATTAATCAACGACGGAGTCTTCAATGAAAATGCAGCGAACCAAGATTTTAGAGTTGAGTCTGTCGCAAACACACACGCATTATTCGTCGATGCTTCGCAGAATAATATTGGTATTAAAACTGCAAATCCTAATGCTTCGGCCGCGTTAGATGTTAATGGTACTGTAATGGCTGATGACTTAACTGTCGCTAATGACATCACAGTTGGCGGCGATCTGAACGTAACCGGTGATACAACTTTTGCGAATATCAGTTCTCCTGGTAATATACATGCTGCTGGAAACGCTAGCTTCAATGGCACTTTAGCTGCTGGTAATACTACTATCACCGGCACCATCAGTAGTACTGGCAACGCAACTGTCGGTGGCAACCTTAGTGTTACTGGTAGTTCTACTCAGACTGGGGCGGCTTCGTTTGGCAATAAAGTCTTGGTTGGCAGCTATATCAATGGTTCTGCGTTAAATACTACTGGTGATATCACTGGTGCTGATGATTTATTAATCACTGACAATATCAATGGTGCTGATTTGGTAATTACTGGCACTGCAGCTCTAGGTACTCTAGCTGCTGGCAATACCGCTATTACTGGCACCTTATCTAGTTCTAGTACTGCAACTCTTAACTCTGCTGCTATTACTAATAATGCTAGTGTCGGTGGCAATCTTGCTGTAACTGGTACTTCCACTCAAACTGGAGCTGCTAGCTTCGCTAACAAAGTATTAGTAACTAGCTATATCAATGGTTCTGCTTTAAATACTACTGGTGATGTTAATGTCGGTGATGATATTCTCGTTACCGGTAATGTTAATGGTGCTGAATTAGTTATCACTGATAATGGTAGTTTCGGTGATGATTTAACTGTTACTGATAGTTTAACTGTTGGCGGTACAGCTAATTTCACATCTGGTATTAGCACCCCGGGTAATATTCATGCAGGTGGCAATGGTACTATTAATGGCACTTTTGCTGTAACTGGTGCTAGCTCCTTAGCTACTTTAGCTGCTGGCAATACCGCTATTACTGGCACCTTATCTAGTTCTGGTGCGGCAACTCTTAACTCCGCTACTGTGACTAATAATGCTGCAGTCGGCGGCAACCTATCTGTAACAGGAACTTCTAGTCAAGCTGGTGCTGCGTCGTTTGGCAATAAAGTACTTGTAACTAGTTATATTAACGGCTCTGCGTTAACTACTACTGGTGCCGCCACTGTTGGTGGTGCTTTATCAGTAGCTGGTACTTCTACTCAAACCGGCGCAGCAGCATTCGGCAACAAAATTATAGCTGCTAGTTATATTAATGGTAGCGCATTAACCACTACTGGCGCAACTACTGTTGGCGGCGCTTTATCAGTAGCCGGTACTTCAACTCAAACTGGAGCTGCTAGCTTCGGTAATAAAGTATTAGTAACTAGCTACATCAATGGTTCTGCTTTAAATACCACTGGTGATATTAATGTCGGCGATGATATTATCGTTACTGGTAATGTTAATGGTGCTGAATTAGTAATTAGTGATAATGGTAGTTTTGCTGATGATGTAACTATTGGCGACGACTTAACTGTTAACGATGATGTAACTATATTAGGTACTATTAATTATGCTGGTGCTTTTAATACAGCTGGCAGCATACATGCTGGTGGCAACATTAGTGCCAATGGTACTCTTGCTATAACTGGTGCAAGCAGCTTAGGCGCTTTAGCTGCGGGTAATACTGCAATAACAGGTACCTTATCTAGTTCTGGTGCAGCCACTCTTAACTCTGCTACTGTAACTAATAATACTAGTGTCGGTGGTAATTTAAGCGTAACAGGCAGTTCTAGTCAAACTGGTGCGGCTTCGTTCGGCAATAAGGTACTAGTAACTAGTTATATTAATGGTTCTGCGTTAAATACTACTGGTGATGTTACTGTCGGCGATGATATTTTAGTAACGGATAACATTAATGGTGCCGACTTAGTCATCACAGGTACAGCAGCTGTAGGCGGAGCGCTTACTGCAGGCAATACTGCAATAACAGGTACCTTATCTAGTTCTGGTTTAGCTACTCTCAACTCAGCTAGCGTAACGAATAATGCTAGTGTCGGCGGTAATTTAAGCGTAACAGGAACTTCTAGCTTCGGTAATAAAGTATTAGTAAGCAGCTATATCAATGGTTCTGCGTTAAACACTACTGGTGATATTAATGTCGGTGATGATATTCTCGTTACCGGCAATGTTAACGGTGCTGATTTAGTTATCACTAATAATGGTTCGTTTGGTGATGACCTAAGCGTCACTGATGCTATTAGTTCAACCAGCATAGCTACTTCTGCTAATGCCACTATCGGCGGCAATCTTGCTGTTACTGGTACTTCTAGCCACACTGGTGCGGCTTCATTCGCTAATAAGATCGTAGCTACTGGCTACATAAATGGTTCTGCTTTGACTACTACTGGAGCTGCTACTGTTGGCGGTGCTTTATCAGTCACTGGAACTTCAACTCAAACTGGAGCTGCTAGCTTCGGCAATAAAGTATTAGCAAGCAGCTATATTAATGGTTCTGCGTTAAACACTACTGGTGATATTAATGTCGGTGATGATATTCTCGTTACCGGCAATGTTAACGGTGCTGAATTAGTAATTAGTGACAATGGTAGTTTTGCTGATGATCTTAGTGTTGGCGACGACTTAACTGTTACTGATAGTTTAACTGTGGGCGGTACAGCTAATTTCACCTCTGGTATTAGCACCCCGGGTAATATTCATGCAGGCGGCAATGGTACTATTAATGGCACTCTTGCTGTAACTGGTGCTAGCTCATTGGGTGCGTTGGCTGCTGGCAATACCGCTATTACAGGCACCTTATCTAGTTCTGGTGCGGCCACTCTTAATTCTGCTACTGTGACTAATAATGCTGCAGTCGGCGGCAACCTTAGCGTAACAGGAACTTCAACTCAAACTGGAGCGGCTAGCTTCGGTAACAAAATCATAGCTGCTAGCTATATTAATGGTACTGCTTTAACTACTACTGGAGCGGCTACTGTTGGTGGTGCTTTATCAGTCACTGGAACTTCGACTCAAACTGGAGCAGCTAGCTTCGGTAATAAGATAGTAGCTGCAAGTTATATCAATGGTTCTGCTTTAACTACTACTGGTGATATCACTGGTGGTGAAGATTTAATTATTACTGACAATATTAATGGTGCGGATTTAGTAGTCACAGGCACTGCTGCTGTTGGTTCTACTTTAGCTGTTACTGGCGCTACAACATTAGCAAGCACTTTAGCTGCTGGCAACACCACTATTACAGGTACTTTAGCTAGTTCTGGTGCGGCAACTCTTAATTCAGCAAGTATTACTAATAATGCTGCGGTGGGTGGAAACCTGTCTGTAACTGGGACTTCTAGTCACACTGGCGCAGCGTCGTTTGGCAATAAAGTACTTGTAACTAGTTATATTAATGGTTCTGCGTTAACTACTACTGGCGACATCACTGTTGGTGACGACGTTATTGTTACTGCAAATATTAACGGTGCGGATTTAGTCATCACCAATAATGGTAGTTTCGGTGATGATGTTGTTATCAGCGATGATTTAAGCGTACTCGGAACTATTAACTATGCTGGTGCTTTAAACACAGCCGGTAATTTCCATGCTGGTGGCAACATAGATGCTAACGGTACACTCAGCATACTTGGCAATGCTAGTTTATATAATGGTTTAACTCTAGAAAACGGTGCTACTTTACAAAGCACTTTAGCTGTTACTGGCGCTACTACTTTAGCTAGCACTTTAGCTGCTGGCAATACTACAATAACAGGTACCTTATCTAGCTCAGGTGCTGCTACCCTCAACTCTGCAACAGTTACCAACAATGCTTCTGTTGGTGGTAACCTAACTGTAACCGGCACTTCAAGTCAAACTGGTGCGGCTTCATTTGGTAATAAGGTTCTTATAAGCAGCTATATCAACGGTTCTGCTTTAACCACCACTGGCGATATTACTGTGGGTGACGATGTAATTGTTACTAATAATATCAATGGTGCAGATTTAGTAATCACTAATAATGGTAGCTTTGGTGACGATTTAACAGTAAGCGATCTGGTTAGCACTGCTCGTTTGACTAGTAGCGGTAACACCTCTGTCGGCGGCAACCTTGCCGTAACCGGCACTTCAGCTCAAACCGGCGTTGCATCATTCGGCAATAAAGTTCTTGTAACTAGCTATATCAATGGTTCTGCTTTAACCACTACTGGTGATATTACCGGTGGTGACGATTTAATTATTACTGACAATATTAATGGTGCAGATTTAGTTATCACAGGCACTGCTGCAGTAGGCGGCACATTCGCTGCTGGCAATACTTCTATTACTGGTACTTTAGCTACTACTGGTAACAGTTCTGTAGGTGGCAACCTTGCTGTTACCGGCACTTCAGCTCAAACTGGCGCTGCATCATTTGGTAATAAAGTATTAGTAAGCAGCTACATTAACGGTTCTGCTTTAAATACTACTGGTAACACTTCTGTAGGTGGCAACCTTGCCGTAACTGGCACTTCAGCTCAAACCGGCGCTGCATCATTCGGCAATAAAGTTCTTGTAACTAGCTATATCAATGGTTCTGCTTTAACCACTACTGCTGATGTCACCGTTGGTGATGATATTCTTGTAACGGATAATATTAATGGTGCTGATTTAGTTATCGCTAACAATGGTAGTTTTGGTAATGATGTAGTTATTAATGACGATTTAAGCGTTCTTGGTACAGCTACATTTACTGGCGACTTCTCTACCTCAGGAAGTATTCATGCTGGTGCCAACACTAGTGTTAATGGCACTTTAGCTGTTGGCGGCGCGGCGGCTCTTGGTAGCACTACAATAACAGGTACATTATCTACTTCTTCTGCTGCCACCCTCAACTCTGCTGCTGTAACCAACAATGCCTCTATTGGCGGCAATCTTGCTGTTACTGGTACCTCTAGCCAAACAGGGGCTGCATCGTTTGGCAATAAAGTGCTTGTAAGCAGCTATATCAATGGTTCTGCTTTAAATACTACTGGTGATGTTACTGTTGGTGATGATTTATTAGCCACTGGTTCTATTAATGGTGGCAGCTTAACAATTGTTGACAATGGTAGTGTCGGTGGTGATTTTATTATCGGTGAAGATTTAAGCGTACTAGGTACCTTAGCTTATACTGGCGGACTTAGCACAGCTGGCAATTTCCATTCTGGAGCTAATATTAGTGCTAATGGTACTCTTGCTATCGCTGGCAACACCGATCTCAATGGTGCACTAGCAGTAGAAAACGCTACCACACTTGAATCTAGCTTAGCAGTTGCTGGAACTACTACACTTAGCTCTACCTTAGCCGTTACTGGTGCTACAACATTAGCAAGCACTTTAGCTGCTGGCAACACTACAATAACAGGTACATTATCTACTTCTGGTTTAACCACACTAAATTCAGCTAGTGTAACTAATAATGCTAGCGTCGGCGGCAACCTGTCAGTGACTGGAACTTCTAGTCAAACCGGGGCTGCTAGCTTCGGTAATAAAGTTCTTGTTAGCAGCTATATCAATGGTTCTGCCTTAACTACTACTGGTGATGTTACCGTTGGTGATGATATTCTGGTTACTGACAATATCAATGGTGCGGATTTAGTTATCACAGGCACTGCTGCAGTTGGTTCTACCTTAGCCGTTACTGGTGCTACAACATTAGCTAGCACTTTAGCTGCTGGCAACACTACAATAACAGGTACATTATCTACTTCTGGTTTAGCCACACTAAATTCAGCTAGTGTAACTAATAATGCTAGCGTCGGCGGCAACCTGTCAGTGACTGGAACTTCTAGTCAAACTGGGGCTGCTAGCTTCGGTAATAAAGTATTAGTAAGCAGCTACATTAATGGTGCGGCCTTAACTACCACTGGTAATACAACAGTGGGTGGGAATCTAGCTGTAACCGGTAGTTCTACTCAAACCGGTGCTGCTTCATTCGGTAATAAAGTATTAGTATCTAGTTATATTAACGGTTCAGCTTTAACTACTACTGGTGACGTGACTGTCGGTGACGATGTTCTTGTTACTGCAAATATCAACGGTGCGGATTTGGTTATTACCAACAATGGTAGTTTTGGTGATGATCTTGTCGTAAGTGATCTTATTAGCTCTACGCGCTCAAGCACTAGCGGTAATGCTACTGTTGGTGGCAATCTTGCTGTTACTGGCACTTCTTCGCAAACCGGTGCTGCATCATTTGGCAATAAAATATTAGCAAGCAGTTACATTAACGGTTCTGCTTTAAACACTACTGGTGATCTCAATTCCGGTGAAGACGTACTTGCCGTAGGTCATATCAATGGTGCTGCATTAACCACCACAGGCGCTGCTAGTATCGGCACCACACTAGCGGTAACCGGGGCTGCTAGCTTCGGTAGCACACTTGCAACAACAGGAGTTGCTACTCTTAATTCAGCTGCTATAACCAATAATACTAGTATAGGCGGCAATCTTTCTGTCACAGGAACATCTAGTCACACTGGTGCTGCATCGTTTACTAATAAAGTACTAGTAACTAGTTATATTAATGGTTCAGCTTTAACTACCACTGGTGATGTTACTGTTGGTGACGATATACTCGTCACAGCTAATATTAACGGTGCTGATTTAGTTATCACCAACAATGGTAGTTTCGGTGATGATTTAACGATTGCTGATGATCTAACTGTTGCTGACGATCTAACTGTCGGTGATAGTTTAAGAGTGCTTGGTACTCTTGATTATACTGGTGGTTTTAGTACCGCAGGTAATTTTCACGCAGGTGGCAACACAACAATGAACGGCACTCTTGCTGTTCAGCAAAACACTGATTTGAATGGCAGTTTAGCTGTAGAGAATGGTGTAACCTTGCAAGACACCTTAGCTGTCACTGGGGCTACTACTCTATCTAATACTTTAGCTGTCACTGGGGCTACTACCTTATCTAGCACTTTAGCCGCTGGCAACACTTCAATCACTGGCACTTTAGCTACTTCAGGCTTAGCGACACTCAACTCAGCCACAGTAACTAATAATGCTGCTGTTGGTGGCAATCTTGCTGTTACTGGCACTTCTAGTCACACCGGTGCAGCTAGCTTCGGTAATAAAGTATTAGTATCTAGTTATATTAACGGTTCTGCATTGACTACCACTGGTAACACAACAGTGGGTGGCAACTTGGCTGTTACCGGTAGTTCTGCTCAAACTGGTGCTGCTTCGTTCGGCAATAAAGTATTAGTTACTAGCTATATCAATGGTTCTGCATTAAATACTACTGGTGATGTTACTGTCGGAGATGATGTTCTTGTTACTGCAAATATCAACGGTGCCGATTTGGTTATCACTAATAATGGTTCATTTGGTGATGACTTAGTAGTAAGCGATGCTATCAATTCTACAAGCTTAACTACAAGTGCTAATACCAGCGTTGGCGGCAATCTATCTGTAACCGGTACTTCTAGTCACACCGGCGCAGCTACGTTTGGCAATAAAGTATTAGTGACTAGTTA
This sequence comes from Candidatus Melainabacteria bacterium, assembly GCA_043787715.1. Taxonomy (GTDB): domain Bacteria; phylum Cyanobacteriota; class Vampirovibrionia; order LMEP-6097; family LMEP-6097; genus CAYUFH01. The sequence continues at coordinate 743 of JAYVUR010000007.1, read as the reverse complement.
TATTAATGGTTCAGCCTTAACTACCACCGGTGATGTTACTGTCGGTGACGATATTCTGGTTACTGACAATATCAATGGTGCGGATTTGGTTATCACCGGTACTGCAGCAGTGAGTGGCACATTAGCTGCAGGCAACACTACAATAACAGGTAACTTATCTACATCTAGCCTTGCCACTCTTAATTCTGCAAGCGTAACTAATAATGCTGCGATTGGGGGTAATTTAAGCGTGACTGGCAGCTCTAGTCAAACTGGCGCAGCTAGCTTTAGCAATAAAGTACTAGTTACTAGCTATATCAATGGTTCTGCATTAAATACTACTGGTGATGTTACTGTCGGTGACGACGTTCTTGTTACCGCAAATATTAACGGTGCGGATTTAGTTATCACTAATAATGGTAGCTTCGGTGATGATGTATTTATTACAGATGATTTAGTAGTTGGAGATAATCTGAGAGTTATTGGTAATATTGATTACACCGGTGGTTTAAGTACAGCTGGTAACTTCCATGCTGGCGGTAATATTGACAGCAATGGCACTCTGAGTGTGCTGGGCAATGCTAGTCTGTACAATGGTTTAACTCTTGAAAATGGTGCAAGTTTCCAAAGCACTGTTGCCGTTGCTGGTAATACAGACCTCAATGGTTCACTTGCCGTAGAAAATGGTGTTAGCCTAGAAAGCACTCTTGCTGTTACTGGAGCTACTACTTTAGCTAGTACTTTAGCTGCAGGCAACACTACAA
>JAYVUR010000006.1:0-8988 GCA_043787715.1 Candidatus Melainabacteria bacterium | reverse complement strand
GAGATCGAAGCGGGTGGTCTTTGGCGGGGCATGCGGCCAGGAAGTATCGATGAGGTTCTCTGGGGCGACTGCGAGATCGGCGGTCGCGAAGGTCAGCCACGTGCCACCGCCCACGGGCGGCACGCTGATGTCCACTGACGTGGGCGAGGGCATCGCCGCGGGTGCGCTCAGATCGGCGCGGTCGGCGGCGGCCGAGGAGAAAGAGAAGCGCAGCGTGTCCGCCGCGGCGTCGGAGACCGTGAAGCGCACGAGGTCAAAACGCGAGGAGAGCAGCCAGTAGACATCGGCGGGCGCATCGCGAAAGCGCGAGCCGATGGCCATGCCGGCCTCAGGGAGATCGGGGGCGAGCGAAGAAAAAGCCCACTCGGTGCTCTCCCAGCCGACGGCGGGAGCATCCGCCAGCGGCACAAGGCTCACGGGATCTGGCAGCGCAATTAGCGTCGTCACGTCATCGATGCGGGCCGCTTGCGTCTGCGACGAGTGGAGAAATACCCCGGGTTCAGCCACAGCGATCGCCGCCAACGGCGACAGATATTGAAAGACCGCGAGGCGCAGCTGCCAGTCGCCCTCTTCGTCACAGGGGAGCTCGCTGCGGGAAAAAATATTCACGCACAATTGCCCGCTGTCTTTGACGTTGCGCGAGGTGATCCACTCCTGCTCGCTGCTCCAGGCCGTGCCGTCGTACTGCGCGATGGCGAAGGTGAAGCGCCCGCTGTCGGCGGTGTCCACGTCATAGACCGAGACAATGCGGAACGCGGCGTAGCGCGCGGCGTCAACAGCGGCGCCGACGTCGCGCACATCGCGGACGCAAAATCAAAGAACTACTAGATAATCCAGCTTGTAATTATAGTCTCGACAAGCTTGCTGAAACCCTGCCACTGAGTGAAATTCTAATGATGCTCGCTGACATTAGGGCTATACCTTATGCTGCCATGTTCAATCTTGTCGGTGGTAATCACGTCTCCTTCTATGGTTTCGCTGCACTTGAAGCTAATACCGTAGCTGAGATTCAAGATTATTATCAGCGCAATGATGCTAGCCAAGAGCACTTGTTAATTAAGCATATTATTGACTCACTAGAGAAGGGTCTCTTCACCATGGATATGCGCTGCTACTCCACTGCGCATAGTATTGTGGAGCGCGCTACTGATCCTAGTTATGATGCTACTAAGGATACACTCATGCAGAGCTTCCTATTAGCGCAGGTGGCGGCGAGGGATTTTGTGGCGAAGATCAAAAATTATCCTAAGACGCAAGACTGCAAGCTCTTAGATCTGCTTATCAATGACACTGAAACAAGGGACTTGCTTATGGCTAGACGTAATGATGCTGCGGTACCGCGTATCGGTATAGCAATTGCTATGGCTAGAATTATTAGATCAGCTCATGAACGCTCTGTTAATCCTTTGGATATTAGGAACATTAGCGTGCCGCAGCTCGACTTATTGCGTAAGGCTTTTGCTTCTGGTGCATCTACCTTCGGCAATGGCTGCATAGATTAACCCGTATTACACGTAAAAATCATGATAAAAACTACTATTTAAGGGTATAAAAGGAACAACAGACTATGTACAATCCCATATTCGAGCTTGAAGACAATAAAGGGCGTGATAAAGAATTGAAGTCTTTGCGGGATATGATTTGCTACAGGGCCGGCCGCCATCAGCTAGCTGATTTCGCTAAGAAGTTCTCTACTTTTGTTAAACGCCATCCTATGACCACCCTATCCATGGCTGCTATACTTGGCCTTGGTCTTGGTGGAGGCAAAAAATAAATCTCAGAGAGTTAAGGTTCTCGGCATAGTCAATATCAGCCCGGAGTCCTTCTCCTATGCACTTAGTCCAATACCTAATAGTTTTAACCAAGAAGTTTTTACTCATAGTACTAAGCTACTTTCTCTAGACCCTGAAGCTCTTGATATAGGTGCAGTATCTACTAGACCCGGATCTCAATTAATCGATACTAGTCAAGAACTTAAGCGTTATCAAGATTTTTTGCCAGCATTATTAAGCAAATATCCTCAAGCCAAGATTTCTCTAGATTGCTTTAGGCATGAGGTTCTTGGACCACTATTAGTTGAGTATAATATCCACTATATTAATGATGTTACAGGCTTTAGTGACCCTAAGTTAATCGAGCTTGCCAGCACCACTAAGGCTGAAGCGATAGTGATGCACTCAGCCGGGCAAGTGCCAGCTCTAACTAATATTGCTGATGATTATTACCCTCAAGGTCTTAAGGCTGAATTGCTGGAGTTTTTTGCGGCGGTAATTACTAAAGCTGAGCGACAAGGTATCAACCGCGCGCGATTAATACTTGACCCTGGGCTTGGCTTTGCTAAGAATCTTAGACATAGTTTTGAATTGCTAACTGTGATTCCAGAATTACGCCGTGAGTTTGGTTTGCCGATATTAATTGGTGCTAGCCGCAAATCATTCTTAATAACTTGGTTCGAGCAGGCTTTATCAAGACTGAGCGGCAGGGATTATAAGCATGGGTTAATAAGTGCCCTGCTTGAGTTGGCTGAAGAACTATCGGGGCTTGAGTTTGACCAAGATGCTATTGCGGCAGATTTCTTCAAGCAGTTCCCATCTGAGCAGCAAGAGGCTGATGATTTATTGCTACGTGATAAATTAACTAATCTCTATAATAGACTGGTGCAAGCAGATTGTTTAAGAGTGCATGATTATAAGGCTGTGCCTAGGCTGGTATAATAAGCTTGATTGCAATTGGATAGTCTTAATCTCAGCGAAATAGAAACTAAGCTTACAGAGCTTGCTAGTACTGCTACTGCTGAATTTGCTAAAACTGTTAATAGCCAAGAGCTAGAGCAATTACGCGTTAATTATTTCGGTGACAAGAGCTATATAACTAATTTGCGCAAAAATATGCGTGCAGTCTCTAATGAGGACAAACCTAAGCTAGGTAAGGTTATCAATGCCGCGCAAACTGCACTTGATCAAGCCTTCAGCCAAGCTAAAACCCGCATAGAAACTGCTGAACTTAATGCAAAATTACTTACAGAGTGCATAGATCTAAGCTTGCCAGCAACTGGTACTAAATTAGGGCATATTCATCCATTAGAACAGACTACTCAAGAGATAGTGCAGATATTTACTGCTATGGGTTTTACTCTTGTTGATGGACCTGAGATAGAGACTGGTTATTATAATTTTACTGCGCTTAATACCCCGGCTGAACACCCAGCTCGTGATGAGCAGGATACTTTCTATACGGCACTTAGCGATAAACAAGATGGTGATGAGAGTATCTTACTAAGAAGTCACACATCATCTATTCAGATCCGTGCGATGGAGAGGCTCAAGCCACCATTTCGCATTATTGGACACGGTAGGGTTTACCGCAATGAAGAAGTGAACGCACGTAAGATGCCCTTTTTTCATCAGCTGGAAGTGATGATGATAGACGAGAATATTAACTTCGGGCACATGAAATGGGTACTCAGTGAGTTTCTTAAAGCTTTCTTCGGTGCTGAGATGCCGGTTAGATTCAGACCGGATTTTTTCCCTTTCACTGAACCTAGTGCCGAGCTTGATGCTCAGTGTGTGTTCTGCAAAGGCAGTGGCTGTTCTACTTGCGGCGGCCGCGGTTGGCTAGAACTGATGGGCTGTGGTATGGTGGATCCTAATGTACTTAGAATGGCAGGTATAGATCCAACTAAGTATTCAGGCTTCGCTGCTGGACTTGGCTTAGATAGATTTACTATGCTTAAACATCGCATTAACGATATTCGCTATATGTTTAATGGGGATCAGCGCTTCTTAGAACAGTTTTAAGTTATCATAATAGCTAATGCTGCGCTTATTACTCGCTCTGCTGCTGTTTACTAACCTTGCTGCCAGTGCTGCTGAAGATGGTTTTGCTGATATTAGTGTAAGTAGCGAGTTGATTGCTGATTTTTCAGACAAGAACCTGGATAATACGGAATTGAGTAGTCTTAGTTATCCTGCGGGCTGCCTGGCTGTTTATCTAAGTAATAATAAGCTTAAATCTTCATCTGGATTGTTCTTGCCAACTACTGTGCAGTATTTATTCTTAAATGGCAATACTATTAATCCGACAGGTTTTAGCGTCTCAGCGAATGTACAGTTATTAAGTCTTGAGGATAATAATCTTAGTACTCTTGGTACTTTATTCTTACCAAGCACTCTCAAGACCTTGATTCTAGCGGATAATAAAATAACTAGCATAGATGGTTTTCTTATTCCTTCTACACTTGAGACTTTAGATTTATCACATAACCAAATCAGCACTATATCTGTGGTTCGAGCCCCGAGCACTCTTAAGACCATCAGTTTTAGCCATAATAATCTAACAGCGTTGGCGACTATAGATTGGCCTAGCGCACTTACTAGTATGTATTTAGTGGATAATTTGTTTACGGCGGCAGCTGATATTAACCTGCCTACTAGTCTTGAGTTTCTTGATCTTAGTGGCAATCAACTTACAGGTTTGAGGAAGCTAAGTTTACCTAGTTCGCTTAAAACTTTTGTCTTAGCTAGAGCTGGACTAGATTCTATTGATGCTCTAAATTTCAGTTCAGCATTAGAAGTATTGGACCTCTCTACGAATAATCTTGATGAGATTAATAGCGGAGTGCTGCCAAGCTTGCTTACTAGTCTTGATTTAAGTTCGAATAAGGTTAGCTCGATATCTGATTTGGCTATGCCCAAGAGTCTGAACACCCTTACACTAAATGATAATCTTATTACCGAATTGGGTAGTCTCGCTAAGTATAGTAGTCTCAAGACTCTTAAACTTGAGGCTAATGATATTGTTAGCCTCTCTGGAGCTAGCTTCCCAAGCTCACTTAAGACTCTTTCGCTTAGTGCTAATGCGCTGCTTGATTTTAGTGGTTTGCCGACTAGCGTTAAGACTCTTGATCTTTCTGCCAATGCTATTAATAATCTAGACGATCTCTCTACGCTTACAGCTCTTAAGACTCTTAATCTGTCGGAGAACCAAATCACCAGTCTTAATGGATTGGTGTTAGCGGAATCTATAGAGAGCCTAGACTTGTCTTTTAATAATATAACTAGTGTGGCTAGTTTCGTTTGGCCAAGTACTATTACTACTCTTGATCTATCTGATAATCAAATCACTACTATTGCTGCGATGACTTACCCGGCAAGCTTGAAGACACTCAATCTTGCAAATAATTCTATAGCTTCGCTTACTACTGTAGTATTGCCTAAATCACTAAGGACTCTTGATCTATCTGATAATGCACTTGTTAGTGTCGACGGGCTTACTGTAACTACTAGTTTGCGCAAGTTGATACTAACAGGTAATGCTATCCCAACAGCAGATCGTAAGACCATCAGAGCTTCTTTTAAGAAGAAGTATCCTAGCCTTAAAATTACTTTTTAGTTAGCCGCGTGCTTTAGCAATAGCTTCTTCAATGGTTCCGACCATATAGAACGCTTGCTCAGGCATATCATCATACTTACCTTCAAGGATTTCTTTGAAGCTCTTAATAGTGTCAGCAAGCTTGACGTACTTACCTGACATACCAGTGAAGATCTCAGCTACGTGGAAAGGCTGTGATAAGAATCTCTGAATCTTACGTGCACGATAGACGACTTGCTTATCTTCATCACTAAGTTCATCCATACCAAGAATTGCAATAATGTCTTGTAATTCCTTATAGCGCTGAAGAATATTCTGTACACCGCGAGCCACATCATAATGCTCCTTACCGACTATATCTGGCTTCAATGCTGTAGAAGTAGAATCTAATGGATCCACCGCAGGGTAAATACCAAGCTCAGCTATCTGGCGCGATAATACTGTCGTAGCATCTAAGTGCGCAAAAGTCGTCGCTGGTGCTGGGTCAGTAAGGTCATCGGCTGGTACATATACAGCTTGAACTGAAGTAATAGAGCCATTCTTAGTAGAAGTGATACGCTCTTGCAGCTGACCCATCTCATTTGCTAGAGTCGGCTGGTAACCTACTGCTGAAGGCATACGCCCTAGTAGTGCTGACACCTCAGAACCCGCTTGAGTGAAACGGAAAATATTATCTACGAATAATAAAGTGTCCTTATTCTCTTCATCACGGAAATACTCAGCCATAGTAAGACCGGTAAGACCGACGCGCATACGAGCACCCGGTGGTTCATTCATCTGACCGTAGACTAGAGCTACTTTATCAAGAACACCAGACTCTTTCATCTCGTTCCATAAATCGTTACCCTCACGAGTACGCTCGCCGACACCCGCGAAAACAGAAATACCTTCGTGTGCTTTAGCAACGTTGTTAATAAGCTCCATGATTAGAACCGTCTTGCCTACGCCAGCACCACCGAATAGACCGATCTTGCCGCCTTTAACGTAGGGTTGTAATAGATCGATAACCTTAATACCAGTCTCGAAAATCTCAACATTAGTACTCTGCTCACTGAGTGCAGGTGGTTCACGGTGAATAGGCAAACGCTTAGAGACTTTGAGCTCAGGGCCTTCATCTACAGTTTCACCAAGCACATTAAAAATTCTACCTAGAGTATTAATACCGACAGGCACAGAAATTGGCGCGCCAGTGTCGATAACATCAAGTCCGCGCTTAAGACCTTCAGTGCTGCTCATCGCAACAGTACGTACGCGATTATCACCAAGAATAATTTGCACTTCAGCAACTATCGTTATGTCTTTGCCTTCGGTGTCCTTGCCTTGGATTTGCAAAGCGTTATAAATATTCGGCAGCTTGCCACTTGGGAACTCTACATCTATCACGGGGCCTATCACTTGGATAACTTTGCCTATACTAGTTTTCTCTAAAGTTTTACTCATTGGTTCTTGATTTTACCACCAGTATTTTGTTGTGCGATGCTGCCTCGCTTCATTTAGCGTTGTTTTCAGTTTTGATTTGCGCGTTGACACTATCTATGTATTTTTTGATTTTGTAGCTGGTGAGTATGAAGCCACAAGCTGCTCCAATAAGTATTGCTGTCGTGAAATACTGTCCATGCATTAAGTATTTACTTACTGCCCAGCCTATTAGTACTGTAGCCGGGATAATATAGGCTATATCTAGGAGTTGCCACATACTATTTATTATATCTGGCAATTTTGCTTATTATCTGGTTATAATATCGTAATAATATGGCTAAGCTATTGCATCTCTTTGTTCATGGGCCTAATGCTGGTATTCAAGTAGAGCCGTTCAAAGTAGATATGGTGCGAACTTATAATCACGTGGCTGAGATAAGCAAAGTCCATAAATCTTTGCGTAGAGCTATTGAAGTTGAATCTGCTGATAGTTTAGTTAATCAGAATTTAAAAACTTTGCATGCTAAGTTTCCTGGATTTGCTGCAAAAAATCATCCAGTGAATTTAATCGTTTATACTGACCCTCAATCATTAACTACAACTCTTAGTTGGTTGCAGGGTCTCATTAAAAATTCTAAGCAATCTGAATATAAACTTGCTCAAGTAGCGATTGTTGAGTGTGAGATGCAATCTGCGATTAACAGTAATGGTTATGATGATGAGAAGAGAACGGAAGCTGTTGAGCTTGCCTTACCTAGGTTACGAAGATTAAAAAAGCAACTCAGAACCTTAGAGATAGATGAAGCTCATAAAGTGAAAGCTTTTAGAACAGCACATATTGCGATCTCGCTTGATGACGCTCCTACGATGGCTTTATATGCTGCTCAATTTGCAAAAAGAAAATTACGTTCTTAAGTCCCCGGCAGCTTGATAGTTGAAGCCTTATTCAATTCTATTCTTGGCAGCACTTCTAAGTTAGCAAAATTCACATCGTAGTAGCCAGCTTGTAGTATGTGATGTTTAGCCTTAAGAGTATCCAAATCTATACTGATAACACCAAGACTAGTATCCATCATCAGGAGATCAGCTTCATTCTCTTCTGTTGTTGCTGGATATAAGAAGAAATTGTAGATAGATAACTTGTCGTTAGTGTAGAACTGATCTATGCGAAAAACTTTGATCACACTAAAATCTGTATCAGTAATGAAGATACGGAAATCTTTAGCGGTTGTAGCTTTAACTAATAAGAGATAGCGATGATTAGACTGATCATAAAGAGTCACATCGCGGCTAAGCGCACCACTGCTAAAACTATTGGCGTAATCAATTACCCCACTAATAAAAGTCCTAGCGCTACAGCCAAGTCCTAGACAAAGGATCAGCGCAGTAATACCAACAGCGAATCTCATGCTGATAATGCTAGCATTTCGTTATTAACAGGAGGGAATTTAGATGGTTGGAATTGATTTATCGCCAAGACTCATAGAAACATTAGCTAGTGAATATGCTTTGAAATTTGAATCTGAGATAGATGCATCTGGGCGTATTTCAACGTTAGCGCGTAGGTGTGAAGTAGCTATTGGAGCTGAAAGTAAGGCAAGGCGCGAGGCGATGAGATTGTTATTGCAGACGGTTGCTGGAGCTGAGGTTGTCGCAGAAGGTGAACGTCAAGTGCTTAAGTTTCCTAAGCCTACAGAAACTTTTGTCAGGTTTATTAACTATGCTAAAGAAATTGCAGCACATGCTCGTTATGTTTTAGCCCCATTGCGTCAGATGATTGATGAACATCTTGTGCGTGTGCCGGAGAACCATAATTTGCAAGTCTTGCGTGGCATGCTTGCTTAAGCTGCTTGATGGTGTTGAGGGGTATATATTTGTGCTGCATACACTCCGCATTCTTTTACCTTAGTCCACAATTCTTGAAAGAGTTTTGGTTTTTTTAGATCTCGAAGAGAAACTTGGCCTTGTCTAACAAACTCTAGTATGTTATCAAAACGTTGAATCATTTTTTTGCAACCCTCATGCAGTGACTCATCCGCATTAATACCAAGTTGATTACCATAGGCAAAGATCATCATTAATACATCAGAGTACTCTCTCTTTAGAAGTTCACGTAATTCATGAGCTTTTTTTGATTCTTTATTTTTTAGTTGCTTTAAGACCTCTGCTGCTTTAACTAGTTCTAACAATTCGGGTTCT
>JAYVUR010000005.1:0-7567 GCA_043787715.1 Candidatus Melainabacteria bacterium | reverse complement strand
GCTTTGAAGACTGGACCCGCCACGTAGCCGCCAGTACCGAAAACTGCATTAATGCCGCGAGTTTTCATTTCAGATTTCGTGCGCGCGGTTTCCCGCATGAAGTGCAAGGACCAAGGAATATATTTCAGCGGATTAGTCACAGGCGGCAGAGGCTGACCGCTGACTGGCACGAACTGTATATAAGTCGAATAACTAATGCCCTTATCGTCCTTAACTTGAGGATTTACTAGTAAATCAGCTTCGAGCTTCTCCGGATGTCCAAAATAATATAAATCTAATTCTCGCCCAATATCTCGCAAAGCAGCTGCCACAGCTAGATTAGGGTAAATATGGCCGCCGGTGGCACCACCTGTAAAAGCTACTTTGAGCGCTTTAGTCACCTGTTTCATAGTAGCGTAACTTTTCAATATACATATTCGCGCTATAATTCTTCTATGACTTTCAACTGGATCAACGCCGTCTATCTTATCTTAAGTCCTTTCGTTGCAGTCTTCGGCCTTTGGTGGTGGATAGCAGGCGGTTACGCGAACTGGCCCACTATTATTCTAGCTATTATTTATGCGGTTTTTTGTGAACTCAGTATCACCGCTGGTTATCATAGACTTTTCTCACACCAAACTTACAAAGCACATTGGTTAGTTAGAGCCTTCTTTTTAATTTTCGGTGCTTGCGCACTTCAAGGCTCTGCTATTTGCTGGTCTGTAGATCACCGTATTCACCATCGCAACGTTGATGATAACGATAAAGATCCTTACAGTATCAATAAAGGTTTCTTCTGGGCGCATATGGGCTGGTTACTCTACAAGACTGATGAGCAACTAAAAGAAAATGTTAGTCATCAAGATTTACTTGATGATCCGTTAGTTAGATTTCAGTATAAGCACTGGGTTTTAATTGCTGTAGTTATTGGCTTCCTCTTGCCTGGTCTAATTGCTGGTTTTGGCTGGGGAGATTTTATCGGTGGTGTCCTCGTCGCTGGTATAACGCGCACCGTAATTAATCACCATTCTACATTCCTGATCAACTCTCTTTCACACATTTCTGGTAGCCAGACTTACAGCGATAGCCACAGTGCTCGTGATAACTGGTTTACAGCCTTCCTGACTTTCGGTGAGGGCTTCCATAATTTCCATCATGAATTCCCTTCAGATTATCGTAATGGTGTTAGGTTCTATCATTTCGACCCAACCAAATGGCTTATTAATGGTCTTTCACGCGTCGGGCTTACTAGTGATCTCTTGCGCGTACGTCAAGAAATCATAGTGCGCAAACGCATAGCTATGAAAGAGAAACGTCTAAGTAAGCGCTTCGCTAGACAGTGGGTGCTACCAGAATTAAGGATGCCGAAAAGAGCTTTGCTGCGTTTACGTAAACGCATAGAATTTGCTGGCAAGAAGCTTAGTGAGTTGCGTAATCACCACGAAGAAATTCGCCACAAGAAACTTGATTCAAGTGAAGTTCAAGCCAAGATGGCTGATGCTAGAGCTGAATTCAAACATAAAGTATCTTTGTGGAAATCTATGTCGCGTAGATTCCGTAAATTAGCGTATCGGTACGCATAATTAAATTATTTTCAAATCCTGCCAAGTCCGTTCGTTGCGCATATAGCGGCCATCTTTATAGCCATCGAAGAAAAACTCAACCAAAGGATGCTTAATCTCAGTTAGACTCTCACTCGGCTCCAAGTGCTCTTGAGCCACATAGGCGATAGTCTTCATACTATCAACTAGCACATAGTACCAAGGTCTATTCTTATTAGGCAGCCTAGGGTCAGCAGCGTAGAGCTTCTCATCATTAAGGAAGTACATATCGTAGTCCACCACCACACCACGCAAATCCTCATGCTTATGCTTAACTATAGAGCCACGAGCAAAATTATTAGCTTCAAATTGATTAAGGTTATTAGCTAAGAAGAACCGTGGTATTCCCACTTTAAACTCTGCGCCAGATTGATCAGCGAAGAAATAACCACCTTCCATAGTACCAAAATGTGTCTTAAGGTTACAAAAACTAAAATAAGTATGGTTCTCACCGGGAGCCAGCACTGGCTGTTTACCAAGCACACCATCCCCCACCACTTCTTCACGATGCGAATTAGAATCTATGATAATCCAGTGCCTAGACATTAATTGCACTGTTTTGTCGCTATCATTAGTAATAGAAACACGATAACAGAAGAGATACTCATTCTTCTTGGGTTTCGAATAATCACTTAAGAATACTGAACTAGCTTCAATGCGAATTAGGGAGTCTGTTGAACAACTTGTAACCATAGATAAAATATACAATAAGAGTAGAACTTATGAAAGAATCTATCGGTAATTATGCACAATCCTTGAGGGCTAAAGGGTCATTGATTCTCTGTATTCTAGCGTCTTTGGTACTAGTGTTTAGGCTAGGTGATTACTATCTCTTGGACAAGGATGAGCCCCGTTATGCCGCAGCAGCAAGGGAAATGCTTAGCCTAGGGGAGTTTACCATCCCCCAATTTAATTTTGAGCCACGCTTCGAAAAACCGATTTTATTTTATTTAGCCGAGATGTTTTCATTTAAACTATTTGGACTAAGTGAATTCGCCGCACGTATACCATCTGTAGTAGCAGCGGTATTGCTTATATTGCTGCTCTATTACGTAGCGAAGAACTTCAATATTCAATTTACTGCACCATTAATATTACTTAGCTCGCTAGAGTTCTTCTTCCTGGCGCGCATGTCTATTATCGATATGCTCTTGAATCTCTGTTTCTCAGCTGTGATACTATTCTTCTACCAAGCCTGCCTTAGCCCCAAGCATAAACACTATCTCTACTATGCTGGCATTGCAGCTGGCTTAGGAGTATTAGCCAAGGGGCCAATAGCTGCACTATTACCGGGTTTGATCATAGTGATTTTTTTAGTACTCCAACAAAACCTAAAAAACTTTATTCAAGAATACAAAGTCCAGATTCTAATCAGCCTCGGGCTGATGCTTATTATCGCTCTACCTTGGTATATCGTGATGCATATCAAGACTGCTGGCGAGTTTACTCGAGTATTTTTCGGCGAAGAACATCTAGCTCGCTTCACCGGTACTCTTGCCGTACATAAGGCCTCAGCTTGGTATTACTACTTACCAGTAATCATGGTTGGTTTCTTGCCTTGGTCTTTATTCTTGCCGCGCATCCTCTGGGACATCATTAAACCAATATTCCAAAGACAGCCTATAGTAATAGAAAATCCCTTGGTGAAACTCTGTTTGGTTTGGGCACTAGTAGTCTTAGTCTTCTTCTCTATCTCTGGTGTAAAACTAATTAACTATATACTGCCTATCTACCTGCCACTAGCGATTATCACTGCGCTGTGGCTGACTAATCACCCTAAACTGAGCCCTTATATAACTCGCATCAGTGTCGCTGCCCTAATGCTTTATAGTCTGGCTGTGCCAGTGTTACTTGAACCTTATGCCAGTAGGCGCCAAGCTAATATAGTGCTGTTCGCGCATACAGTGCCAGAGCACGCGCAACTTATAGCAGTAGATTATTTGCCACCGAGTTTGGTTTACTACGCGCAGCGTTCTCGCAAAATAGAACAAATTAATCGTAATGATTTTATGCCGCGCATGTATGTCAGCCAGCCAGTGTATTTTATCGCCAAGCGCGATAAGTTCAAAGATCTTTCTGAACTGCGTGACTGCTGCGAAGTATTTAAGGCTGATACCAAATTTATTTATGGTAAGAACTTACAGCCCTCACTAAAACAACAATCTTAGTCCTAGTACTAGCAGCAACCCTGCCACACAATACCTAAACAAATCCTGCGGGACACGCCTAACAAGAAGCTCCCCAAGCTTAACACCAAGCATAGAACAGACCATGTAGAAGAAGAATAATTGCCAGCTACAAATACTCCTAAAACCTGCTCCCTCACTAAAATAAGTAATCACCCGAGTGGAGTCTATAAGCACTAGTATAAGCGCAGAATTCGCAAGATAGACAGCCTTGGGCAAATCAAAAGCCGAAAGAAAAGCTGCTCTTACAGCCCCGCCCATACCAAAAAGTCCAGCCAAATAACCAGAGAGCAATCCGGATGACAGACCAGAAGCAATAGTAAATCTCATTCTAAACTTAGGCATAAGAATAAGGAATAGAGCATAGGCTAATAAAAAACTACCCACTATCTTAGTGAGCAAACCTTCATTAATATGAAACGCCATTTTGGCTCCAAAATAACTAGTAACTATCCCCGCTAAACCAAAACTTAGAACTAAACGCAAATCAAAACCATGACGAAACAAAACCAAACGAGTAAATCCTGTTATCCAATGCAACAAAGATACAAATAACAAAGCTTCTTGCGCCGGATAATATATTATTACCAAGGGCAGCATAATAGTAGATGTGCCAAACCCTGTGACAGTACCTATTGCACTAGCACTAAGACATAATAAGGATAACAATATTATTTGCATATTACGTCACTTGCGCTGCTAGGGCTTCAATTAATAGTGGATTGGCTTTGGGCAAACGCGTGACTCTAAATTTATCTATGCCAAGTTTCTCAGCGTAGTGCTTATATTCAATATTAATTTCACTAAGAGTCTCGATATGATCACCAACAAAACTAATAGGCACCACCACAAGATTACGCAGCCCTTCTTCGCGCGCAAGGCGTTTAATTTCTTTATCAGTAGCAGGTTGTAACCACTTCACTGGACCGACACGACTCTGATAAGAAACACTATAACGTTGCATCGGCAGCCGTCCCATCACCTTAGCTACTGTCGCTAGGACTTGCTGCTGATAAGGGTCTCCAGCTGCTACATAGCTAATAGGCAAACCATGAGCAGAGAATAATATATGTATCTTATTAGTGCTTACCCCTTCTGCTGCAAGCGCTTGCAGCTCTGTCATAATGCGCTTAACTATAAGATCTATATAAGCAGGATGATCGTACCAAGCTTCTATATAACGCGTCTGCTTGCTTAAACCAGCAGCATCCAAATACTGCTTAGCTTCTATCACGCTAGAACCTGAAGTTGCTAGTGAATACTGCGGATACAAAGGCAAAACATAAATCTTATCCAAATTATCAGCTTCAATCTGCTTGATGGTTTCAGCCATACGCGGATTAGAATAACGCATCGCGATGTAAGTCTTATACTCAGCATCCCCGCGCTTATTAAGATACTTAGCAAGAGCAGTAGCCTGTGCTTGAGTCTCGAATAAGATCGGCGAAGCAGCGCCAATCTCAGCATAAAGCCTCTGCACCTTGGCAGCACGACGTCTTGAAATAAACTCAGCAAGTTCAGGCTGAAAAGCTTTAAGCAAACCCGGCAATTGGATAATATAAGGATCACTAAATAAGTTATATAAGAATGGCTGCACTTCAGCTAAATTAGCTGGACCGCCCATTTGTAGTAATAGAACTCCAATTCTCACTTATAGATTTTTATTATAACTTTTTATCCAATGTCATTGCGAGCCGAAAGCGAAGCGTCATTTTGAGCGAAGCGAAGGATCCCCACTCGTTGCGTGACAGTATCGGGGTCCTTCGCTTCGCTCAGGATGACAAAGGTTATAATTGAATCCATGCACGAACGCGCAATCAGAGGAGCCACAACCGTAACTAGCGATAATGCTGAAGAGATACGTTCTGCCTGCTCTGAACTAGTGAGTACTATTATTCGCGACAATGATCTAAAACCAGAAGATATTATTACCGTGTTTATTACTATTACTGAAGATCTGCGCTCACAAAATCCATCAGCTGCTATCCGTACTACTTTCGGCTGGAATGATGTAGCCTTCTTCACTTCGCAGGAACCCACTATAGATGCTATGCTGCCGCGCTGCATTCGCATACTTATACAATGTTATTCTAGCCACAAAAAATCTGAACTGAGACATACTTATCTGCGCGATGCTGCTAAGCTTAGACCTGATCTTAGTAATCACTAATGCAATATTTTAATCTGCCTAATCTGATTTGTTATTTGCGTGTACTGCTGGTGCCTTATGCTTTCTCGCTTTATCTCAGCGATCATAATGCGGCAGTTTTCGCGATACTTACTTTAGCCGTGATCGCGTTAGATGGCGTAGATGGCATAGTAGCGCGCAAACTTAATCAGGCAACAGAGTTCGGCGCTAAGCTAGATATATTTGCTGATAGGTTGGTCGAACTAGCTTATTGGTATTTCTTCGCTTACATTAGCGTGCTGCCTATTTGGGTGTTCTGGTTCTTTCTAATACGCGGACTAGTGGTAGATTATCTCAGCCGCAAAGACACTAAGCCACTTGGGAATAGCTTCTTACGCTCCAGCAGATTTATGCGCGGTGCATATGGCACACTGAAGCTTATAAGTTTCGTGCTGCTGATATTGGTGCCAGCTTACTCATGGTTAGATATGAATATTAGCCATTTAATAACTTACCTTACGGTGCTGGTTTGCGCACTGAGAGCTTTACCAGTGATTCTAGACAGCCTGTCATCCTGAGCGGATCTCAGTGCATTGCTACTATTAGCTTATGACTATGATACTTAACCACAGCATGCATATCCTAACGGAAATACTACCAGTATTTCTATTCGCCATAGTTATATCTAGTATTCTTGATCAACTATTACCCGAAGACTACCTTGAACGCTATCTTAGTAACTTTAGTTTTTTGAGTCTCTTCAATATTAGTCTTGTTGGTGCGCTGATCCCGATGTGTACTTGCGGCATGATTCCACTAGTAGTGAAACTGGTGCGCCGTAATATTGACTGGCGGCTCTTAGTTGCTTTCTTGGTTGCCGGTAATGCTTGTAGTATTCCAGCGCTGTGGCTAACTACTATGCTGGGTTATAAGCTAATGTTCATCAGGCTTCTAGCTTCTGTAGCTTATGGGATTCTGGTGGCATATTTACTTGCAGCAATTGCACCGCGCGATTTTCATTTACGTTTACTAATTGATGCGCCTTGTGCTGACTCGGATTGCTGTCCTAGTCACAAGCGTTTTAGTTGGCGTGCCCTGCTTGATGATGTGCTGCTGATGTGTCGTAGCTTCTTGCCGTGGATAGTGCTGGCAGCTCTAGTCGCTGCTGGCTTCGAAACTTATATGACTCTTGGTACTGTAGTTTTTGCGCAAGCCGCAAGCCCGTGGCTCGCTGCGATAATAGGTTTCCCCTTCTACTTCTGTGCTGGTACTGATCTGCCGATTAGCCGTGAGCTGCTTAACGCTGGCGTCGCGCTAGGTACTGTAATTAGTTTTATGCTGGCTTCACCGGGACTGAATCTTACTAGTTTTTTGGTTTATAGACGTTGTTTCGGTTTGAATATTAGCGCAGTGTTTTTGCTGGCTTCGTATTTGGTGGCGGTGGCGATAGGTTATGTTTTGGGTTGATACTACGCCATAGTTTGGTCATACCCCGTTAAATAGTACTTTGCGTCCTGTTTTGCGGGGTGTCTGTGAATTTGATTTTAAGATCACTTAGGCTATAACCAAAATCCTCCCTAGATTCCAGCCTGAAGTTAAATTTTAAGTAAATACAAATAAAAAGCCCATAATTGTAAGGTCATCTCGATCAAAAGGAGACCAGCAATTATGGG
>JAYVUR010000004.1:0-3650 GCA_043787715.1 Candidatus Melainabacteria bacterium | reverse complement strand
CACCTAATGAGAAGGGTAATACTGCAACCGGTGGTGGTGGTAAGCCGGCTACACTGGAGACTGGTGCGGTTATTAACGTACCTTTCTTTGTCAATTTGGGTGAAGTGATTAGAGTTAATCCAGTTACTCGCGAGTATCAAGATAGGGTTAAATAATTTATGACTGATAAAAAATTAAGTACTGATGACAAATTACCAATAGCTCAAATCAACAAGCTTGCTGAGATTCTTAAGGCTCAGGATCTTACTGAAATTGAAGTAGAGAATGAGAGCTTCGGTAAGATTAAGGTTCGCCGTGAAGCTGCACAAGTGGTGCATGCGGTTTCTGCTCCAAGTCACGTGGTTGCTGCTAAATCAACTCCTGCTGCAAAGTCAGAAGATGTTTTTGAAGTTTGCTCACCGATGGTAGGGACTTTCTATCTTTCTTCTTCTCCAGGCACTGATCCTTTTGTTAAGGTGGGTGATAGGGTCAAGAAAGGTGACACGCTTTGTATTATTGAAGCGATGAAGTTGATGAACGAGCTTCCGGCTGAAGTTGCTGGTGAAGTTGTTGAGATTTGTGTGGCAGATGCTCAGGGGATATCCTTTGGGCAGCCAATAATGAAAATCAAAAAAGCCTAATTATGGATCTTTTCGAGCAAGCCTATACTCATAGCTCAGTAACTAAAGAAGATTCTCAAATAGCTAATAACGAACGTCTGGAGTTCTATGGTGATGCGGTACTTAAGTTGGTTTTTAGTGAGTATCTTTTCAATAAATATCCGAATTATCCTGAAGGTGATTTGACTAAGCTGCGCTCACTGCTGGTTTCAGATCAATCTTTGGTTAAGGTTGCGCATAAGATTAAGGTGGCAGATAGGCTTAAGGTCGGCGACTCGATTAACAAGTATAATTTACCTAATTCTATTATTGGTAATGCGGTTGAAGCACATATAGCCGCTATATATATGACTCAAGGTTATGAGGCGGCACGTGATTTTATACTTGGAGCCTGGTCTGAGCTTATTGAGACGGTACAAGTAGAAGTTGCTAAGAATTATAAGTCTATATTGCAAGATTATTATCAGCGCGAACATATGCGTGCGCCGCGCTATAAGACTATTAGTCATTCTGGTCCTGACCATGATAAGCATTTCTTGGTTGGAGTCTATTTTGACGATCAGTTGCTGGGACAGGGTGAGGGAACAAGTAAAAAATCTGCTAGCATGGAAGCCGCTCATGATGCGGTATCTAAGCTGGGCTTAGATGTTGAGTTATAATAGCCGAGATGGATAAAGCAACAGAACTAAGAGTAAAGACTTTAGCCGAGGCTCTGCCATATATACAGAAATATTCTGGCAAAACTTTCGTTATTAAATACGGTGGTTCTGCGCTTGTTGATGGTACTGTGCAAGAAAGTACTATTAAAGATCTGATATTGCTTAATATGGTTGGTATTAGAGTGGTACTAGTACATGGTGGCGGTCCTGAGATTAACGAAATGCTCGCTAAGATCGGTAAAGAAATCAAGTTCGAGCAAGGATTGCGTGTCACTGATGCTGAAACTATGCAAGTAGTGGAAATGGTTTTACATGGCAAGATACAGAGACGTCTTGTTAGTGCTATTAATTGCGCAGGTGCAAGAGCCATAGGCTTATCAGGACGTGATGGTCAGATGATGTTAGCTCGCAGGCATCCAGGTACGGCTCCTGATAATTGGATAGGAGATATTGAGTCGGTAGATACAAGCTTGCTCTTAGAAATTATGGCGCTTGGTATGATTCCAGTGATTAGTTCTATTGCCGCTGATAGAGAGGGTAATGCTTATAACATTAATGCTGATACTATGGCGGCAGATATAGCTAAGGCGCTCAAGGCTGATAAGCTAGTCTTGATGACTGATACTGCTGGCATCCTGCGTGACAAGAATGACGCAGCCAGTCTAATCACTGAACTTAAACTTGCTGATGCGCGTAAATTAATTAGTGATGGCATAGTTCAAGGCGGCATGATACCTAAGACTCAGTGTGTTATAGACGCTATTGAAAATGGGGTTGCTGAAGCAATTATTCTTAATGGGCTTAATGCTCATAGCCTACTTTTAGAGACGTTTACGGATTTTGGTGCTGGGACTTTAATTCGTTAGCGTAACTCAAAAATTATTGCTTTAATTGCCGGTAACCTTTGCTGAGCAGCAAGTTTATTGAAATTAGCCATCAGCTGTGGCTTAAGAAATTGCAATTCATTAGCAAGAGCAGCGGAGCGTACGCCCACTAGCAAGTCCATATTTTTATTGAGTTTTACAGCAAAAGTTTTAGACTTAAGTAGAGCTGAGTTCGGTGCATCATCTAAGGTCTGCGACCAAAGCTCTAGTAGTTTATAACCCTCAAGCTGTTTCGTTAAGCCTAATCTAGTGAAAAGCCCACTAAGATCTTGAGAGATTTTATTAAGATCTGTCGGTCGTTTAGATCGTCGCATGTTCTTTAATGCTGCCATTTACTACTTCTATAATCTGTGCATCTTGTGACCAGCGTTCTAGATGTTGACCTAATTGTGTAGTGGTGATGATAACTTGAGTTTCTGGGGTTATGGTTCTTAATAATGCGGCTTGACGTTCTTCATCTAGCTCAGCAAGCACATCATCAAGTAATAATATTGGTTCGGTATTTTTATACTGGCGCAATAAATCCAGTTCAGCAAGTTTAATAGCCAATACTATGCTGCGTCTTTGTCCTTGGCTGCCGTAGTTACCGGCTGGTTTGGCATTGAGACTAAGTCCTATGTCGTGGCGCTGCGGTCCTAGAGTGCTATGCATACGGGCGAAATCTTTGGCAAGATTAGCTTCTAGTTCTTGCTCGCTAAGCATAGTACCCTGATAGCCTAGGGACAGCTTCTCATCTGGATTCTGGGCTATATCACTATAGTATTTGCAGGCTAGCGGACTTAGTTGTTCGAGCCAAGCTAGCCGTGCTTCAATGAGTTTATTAGCAGCTTGCAGATATAGATCATTCCAGAGTTTAAGCTCGCTGGCTTGGTTAGTGTTTAGTCTGGCGTAGTAAGTACCAGCTTCGACTAGACGTTTGATATAACCATTGCGCTGACTTAGTACCTTCTCGAAGTCTTTAAGTTTAGTGTCGTAACTATAGTCGAGTTGAGTCGCGATCTCATTAAGCCAGTCACGGCGAATAGATGGACTACCGCTAACTAGTTCAAGATCAGTAACCATAAAACTAACCGAACTTATTAAATCATTTAGTTCATGATTGGATTTATTTACACCATTGACCTTGATACCGCGTTTGCCGCTTGGGCGAATTAAGACAGAGACTTTTTCGCTGCGTTCCTCGCGATGATTATTGCGAGCTTGAGCGTGAATAATGGCGGTCTCTAGTGAGAAATTAATAAGCTCAGAATCTTTAGTTGCACGTCTTGATCTAAGTCCGGATAATATCTGGATAACTTCCAGTAGATTTGTCTTACCTTGGGCATTTTTGCCAATAATAATAGTACGGGTTTGGCTAAATCTTATCCTAGCCTCAAGGTAATTGCGGAAACCGACTAGATTTAATTCCTCTATAAACATCGCTTACAATCTATTAAGTGCCTCTTGTTTATTGTCGCATATTTATATTGATTGTGTTTCTAGGTTTTATTAGCCCGGTTCAGGCTTTT
>JAYVUR010000003.1:0-14627 GCA_043787715.1 Candidatus Melainabacteria bacterium | reverse complement strand
ATAAAAGCATTAAATCTAAACAACTTAGAGCTTCTCTTGATGATGAGTATTTAGAAAAAGTCCTACAGTTATGCTAATTCTTCATGCGCTAGCCTTGGGGCTCGGCGGATTAGCTTGGAATGATGTTAAAGAACTCATAGAAGCATCTCTCGGGTCTTCTGATACCAAGGTTATTGTCTATCAACCACAGACTAACGTAGCTAATCTAAAGTCAACACAAAACTCAACCCCAGTTAACATGACTGCTGGAAGGGCAACACTAGTAGGGCTTATTGATAGATACCTAAAAGCACTACTTGATCCTTATATCTCCTTACTAGAAGTTCACAAGTTAATGTACTTCGTTCAAGAGTCTGGCCAAGACCTAAGACTTAACTACAAAAAAGCATCTTACGGCCCCTATGCAGACAACCTACGCCATGTACTAAATGCCATAGAAGGACATCTGATTGATGGTTACGCTGATGGTGGCGATGAACCAAATAAACAAATAAGTTTGGTAATTAATGCTGCGACAGAAGCTAATCATTTTTTACAAAAACATCCGGACACCATTAACAATTTTGATAGAGTGACCCAACTGGTTGATGGCTTCGAAACATCTTTTGGGCTTGAACTTTTATCAACAGTTCACTGGTTAGTCTCCAAAGAACAAGCTAACTCTATTCAATCTGTTATAAATGAAGTTTACAGCTGGAACAATCACAAAAAGCAATTCTCAACTAGGCAAATCATGCTTGCTATAGACAGGCTTGAACAACAGAGCTGGATCCCAGTTCTATCTAGAAACTAAACCCACAAATACCCTCTGAACTTACTAAGCTTCTTCTCACCAATACCTTTGACACGGCTAATATCATCGACAGTCTTGAAGCTGCCGAATTGATCACGATTCTTGACTATACGCTGCGCTAATGCTGGACCTATACCGGGTAAATTCTCAAACTCGAGCGATGAAGCGAGATTAATATTAATTCGATAATGCTTTTTCACATTTGATTTAGCGTCGAGTGCCTTAATACGATACTGCTCGAAACCACGAGTCTTAGTGACATAGTATGAACCAGCAAGAAAAGCTGAAACCAGTACTAGCATCAAAGCAAATTTGCGCATTAGGCTTTAATCCTACTATTCACTTCAAGCAAGTTCTGACACTCTTCTACATAGCGCACTATCTGCGAACCATTAATACCATCACTAGTAGGGACTTGTTGATGCTTAATGCAGTCAAGGAAATGCTTACACTCCAGTCTTAAAGGTTCATCATTAGAATAAACGGGCTTCTCGACAGTGGTTGAGCCATCAGCAGAACGGCTGTAGATTTCGAGTTTGTTTTCCTTGAAGGTGTCATTAAGTACAGCAGTCTTCTTGCTGCCATTAATAGTAAGCAAGGCTTGCTTCTGCGGATCGAGCCAGCTGTTGTGAATATGTCCGCCAATATTATTAGGGAACATCAGATCAATATGCACCACATCAACCACACCATCATCAGCACTAGCCCAGCCGCGCACGCTCATAACGCGCTCAGGCACAGCAGCAAGTATATATGCCATCATCGAAAAATCATGCGGCGCTAAATCCCACATCACGTTACTATCACGGCGATGATTACGATTAAAATTACGCCTATCAGAATTAATGTACTGTATCTCACCAAGTTCACCAGACGCAACTAGACGCTTCAGCTTATTCACCGCAGGATGATACATCAGCAAGTGACCGACCATTAATACCAGATCTCTCTCTTTAGAGATTGCTGATAGCTCTTCAGCTTCTTGGAAATTCTGCGCTAAGGGCTTCTCGACATAGACATTCTTGCCAGCCAGCAAAGCCTGACGTGCTAAACGATAGTGAGTACTAGCCGGAGTCGCTATAACAATTCCATCTAGATTCGGGTCAGCGACAACCTCGTCGAAGGATTGGGTAATGCGTATCGAATTATATATGAAGGGATAAGTTTCAGCTAAAACTTCAAGAGTGTGAAGATTGCTGTCACAAATAAGGTCAAGCACACCAAGCTCATAAAAATTACGAACTAAGTTTTTGCCCCAATGACCGCTGCCGACTACTGCTATCTTCATTTGTTTGTTTACCGCAAAGCTAATAATAATGCACTCGCCGTGGAGAGCGCAAAAACGTGACGTCAGTCACGTTTTTGCTATTTTAGCTTAATTGTAATGGTATTGCTCTTATATTCACCACTGCGAGTAATGAATAGCTGATAGTCGCCTTTAGCCCACTTCTTATCAGCCATAATAGTCAAGACATTATTCTCGGGATCCTCAGTACGCACTGAACCAGCTGGGACTTCAAACTGCTTCTGCGACTTAAGTTCAGTGAACTTCAAGATGTTCTCGCTCGGTTCAGCAGCTAAATATTTACCCGCGAGTTGAATATCAGCACCAAGAACGAACTCGGATTTATCCGCGGCTGGTTGAGTAAGTTCAGGATACATATAGCGATAAGTCTCAATCACGTAATCATCTTCTTTACCTTCATTACTTACATGCAAGCTACCACTAAATTCGAAGCCAACACTGGATTCGCGCAAAGTACCAGTAAAATCAAAACCATAAGTTAGCTTAGTATAAATATTATTGTCTTTGGCGAATTGAATATTCCAAGTATCCTTACCATTACCCTTAGCTTCCCAATAAAATCTCTGGGTGATATTTTTAAAAGTCAGCATGCCGATACCTATATCATCAGCTGGATCCAGGGGTAATAGAACTATCTTTACATAGCGAGATTTATCCGGCTTAGGTTTAACCGGAGCCGCTACAGGAACTTCTTCAGTCTTGACTTCGCCTTTTTTAGCTTTGGCAGATTTTTTGTCTTCGGGTTTTTTCTCTTCAGGTTTCTTCTCTGGTGTTTTAGTTGCAGCGGCATCAGTCTTAGCAGCAGCACCATTAACAGCGGCGGCAGTAGCTGCAGCCTCGGCAGCAATCTTGGCTGCTTTTTCAGCTTGAGCAGTTTCTTCAAGCTTCTCATCTTGATACTGCCAAATACCCACGAAATCCCCAACTGGTATCTCAGCGCCAGTATCAATAGCCCCCGGTATAACCTTATTAACTAGGTTTTGTAGCATAGAGCAGGAGCTCAATGAGAACAAAAAGACAAATATAGAAAATAATTTGGTTAATCTATGCACATCATTTATTATAATAGACCTGTTATGAGAGCCCGAGAGCTAGGCATGCGAGCCCGAGGTAGCGGAGTTGACTGAGGGCGTCAATGAGCATACCGAGGGTGAGCATAACAACGCTATCGAGCTCTCAGAGCAGGTCTAATAATGTCGGTAGCCAGAGTATTACTAATCACTAGCAGCATAATACTTCTAGTATTAGCGCTTAATTTCGCGCGCCGTGCTGTATTACCGCAGCCAGAGGATGATGGTTACTACACCGTATTAGTGCTTGGTACTGACGTGGTGCAGCCAAATGAGCTAAGAGACTGGAACGGACGCTCAGATCTTATTCTAGTGATAGTCTATAATCGCAAAAATAACAGAGTTGCTGTTATTAGCGTACCAAGAGACTCCGTAGTTTATCTTAAGCGAAGAAGCGGTGAAATCTCAGCAGCCCGCATTAATAGCACCAATCATCTAGGTGGCTATCAATTAGCTAGGCGCGCAGTCGAAGCGTTACTTAATATCAAGATAGATAAAGTAGTAGTTTTTAGCATCACTGGTTTTCAAGAACTAGTAGATAAGATTGGCAAACTTGAAATTAAAGTCCCTAAACAACTTAGTTATCATGATCACAAACAGAACTTAGATATAGAGATCGCTGCTGGCAAGCAGCTTATGGATGGTGGGACACTAATTAAGTTCTTGCGTTATCGCGACAAAGATCAAGGTGATATAGGTAGAATTAAACGCCAGCAAATTTTCTTCAGAGCTGCTATCAAAAAACTAACCGAACCAGCCGTCATCATTAAGGCACCTGAATTAGCCAAAAAAGCTAGTGAATTATTCCTCACCGACATGAGCACTAGAGAAATGCTAAGCCTCGGCAACAAACTCAGGTCAGTACCCAAACGTAATTATAGCGGCTACCTAGTACCAGGTGATTTCGCCAAAGATGGCTCCTGGACAGTAAAGCAGCTAGAGCTGCATGCTATGATGTCCAAGATTATCAGCTAATGATTACAGAGACGGTTAACTACGCCAAAAAGAAACTCTCAAGACGCAAATGGCAAGATCTTTGGCAAGGCACTAATAGAGATCGATTATTACTATTCAGTATTATCGCAGGGGTATACCTAGTCAACAAGGCAACAGAAGAATTACTACCAGAGAGATATTTAGCTGCATTACCATCACACGTGTCTTTAACCATACTTGCAATCATAGTGGCGGGGATGCTACTACATACAGTGTTTATATTCTTCGCACAGTTCCATCATCGCCATAATCCGCGCACTCTTAACAGTCTTTATCAACCAACTATAGATATCTTCGTATCAGCACACAACGAAGAAAAAGTTATACGAGCTACTATTGAACAGCTCTTAACTCTTAGTTATCCGAAGCTGCATATCTATATGATTAACGACAGAAGTACTGATGCCACTTGGGACGAGATGCACTGTGTCAAAACCAGCTACGGTGAGATGAATAGCACTGAAACAGCAACAGCGACTATAGTTAAAATCAATAAGAAGCTCAGCTATATCAACCGCAAACTTAAGGCCTTCCCCGGCAAAGCAGCTGCCCTCAATGATGCTCTTGCAGCGTCACAGAGTGAAGTGATTTGTGTACTTGATGCTGATGCTCGCATTACTGATGATTTTTTGACTAATATAGTGCGCTATCTTGGCGATCCTAGCGTAGCAGCCGTGCAAGCACAGAAGGTGATCTCTAATCCAGAGAAGAACTTCCTTACTTACTGCCAATGCAACGAATACGCTATGGATACTTATTTGCAGATGGGCAGAGATAGTGTCCGAGGTGCTACTGAATTACGCGGCAATGGTGAACTAGTAAAACGCGAGGCACTTGAACACATAGGCGGCTGGAATGAAGATACTCTCACCGATGATCTTGATCTCTCTACTTGCTTACATGTTAATGGCTGGGATATAAGATTCAGTCCAGAAAATATAGTATTAGAAGAAGGCGTACCCACTTGGGATGGCTTTATTAAACAGCGTCGCCGCTGGGCAGAAGGCAGTATGCGCCGTTATCTCACTTACCTATTACAGATTTTTACACCGGGCAACCTCTCCCTCAACCAGATCTTCGATACCCTCTTCTTCTTCGGACAATTCTGCTTACCGCTATGGCTGACGATTGATATGAGCTATGAGCTCTATAGACTAGCAATTCATCAAAGCAACTGTCTTAGCTTCTACATGTTAATCACCATGGCAATTTCAGTAATAACTTTTATCACCCAATTCAACGGACTAAGAATATACAAACATCAAAAATTCGGTGAAGCTGTAGTCAACACACTTATCACCAATATCTATCTCTGTAGCACTTGGCTAGTAGTTATACTCATCACCTACCGCAAAATATTATTCAGCCGCTCAGTAGGCAAATGGACTAGAACTGAGCATGGAACTTAAAGATGCTTGATCTACAAGTTAATGGTCTAACTATTCTTGAACGCGGCTTGCATTGCGACTTCTGGCAGACCCCAAATGATGAAGCGATAGATAAACTATGTGAGTATTTAGGTTCAGAGGGTGTCACCGAATTCTACGCGACGCTAATTACTGATGATGCTAGTGTCGTCGAGAAAAATATTGCGCGGATAGCTGAGTACTTAGCTGCAAAAGTGAAGCCAGAGATTATGCACTCGCGGCTTGCAGCGCAGAAACCTGACGCAAGTCAGCTTTCTGCTATTCATATCGAAGGCGGCTATATAAGCAAGCTGGGCATACATCCTAGTGAACACCAGCAAGCCTTAGGTCTCGAATTTGCTCAGCGAGTTTTAAATAAATACCCCGGACTAATCAAGCTTTGGACTATCTGTCCGCGAGTAGATAATGATGGCAACATGGCTAAATTATTGCAGGAGCATAGTGTGCGCGTAGCTTATGGACACAGCACCACAACAGCAATTGAAGCAGAACAGGCTTTTGATAGTTACGGCGTGGATTTAGTAACACACTGGCCTAATGCTCTAGTAGTCGTTCGTGATCCATCAGAACCCGCGAGGTTTGATCATCGCAATCCCAGTGATGAGTATCTAGAGTTCTTAACTATGTCACGCCCTCAAGCTGAAGCATGGGCTTCTAAGCAAGGCTTAGAGCTTGGGCTAGGATTCATAGCTTATCATCGTGATGATATTAGTATTACTGCTATTTGCGGTTCTCTAGAAGATGGGGATTTGCATATGTCTGCAGAAATCTTTAAACTACTAGCAAGCAAAAAGGCTGAAAAATTAATACTAATTTCAGATGTTGTTGCTTATAACAGCGCCGAACTAAAAGCTGGTCATCTACTGGGGCTTAGAGGCGGACGAGTGTCACTTGCCAAGCATTTGCAAAACAGGAATAAAATATGCTAAATTACTAATTATGAAAAAACTAACCTTACTAAGCCTCTTCTTAGTTCTAGTCACCGCGACAGAAGCTCTAGCTAGTTCGGTTTATAAACTTAAAGCCATCAACAAGGCTAATGGTCCGGCTTATGCAGCAGAGATTATGACTCCAGCGCGCAACAAAAAAGAATTCGCCGCCACAGAGAATAGTCCTCTCGCCACAAAAACAACTGTCTCAGTATTAGTGACACCAATTAATAAATTTATGGGTCCGGGTGAACTAGATCCTAATATACTTGAGTTGCACATAGCTGATTCTCGAGATAGGTTTGTTTGCTCACCGATCAGCCGCCTTAAAGGAGATGCCAGCGATGCATTCTATAGTAATTTCTCAGCTTCTAAACTCAAAAATTTCAAACGATATCGTGATAATCGCAAAGCTGGTATATTTGAGTTCGATCCAAGCTGCTTCAAATATGGCGACCATATACACTTCTATTCAGAGCATGAAATAGAACCTAATGTTTACAGACATAGTACTGCCAAGATCAGCGAACGACTTAAAGCTGCTATAGTGGCGGATTTTGCGGCTAAGAGCCGATGAATAATATTATTACAAGTATAATTATATACCTGTGAGCGATTTTAAGCCACCAATTAATTCTTGGATATTATCCGCCGATCCCTATCCGGTCGGTAAAACCTTCGAAGAAGTGGCGCAACAGTATGGTCTCAAAGAATCACAAATACTAAGATTAGCTGGTAATGAGAGCACCTTGGGTCCGAGTCCGCGAGCTATTAAAGCTGCGCAGAAAGAACTAGAACGTTCTAATTATTATGGCGAACCCTTCACTGAGACTCTAACACGCAAACTCGAAGCCAAGTTCGCAGCCTCTGGTCTTGATCTAAATCAAGCGGGCATAGTTGTAGGTAATGGCATGGATAGTGTGCTTGATCATTTGGCAAGCTTACTATTGGGTCCAGAAGCGAGCATAGTTAATACGCCACCGACTTTTGTTTACTATGATGCTATCGCTAAGCGCAGCGGTGCTGAAATAATTAATGTCCAGCGCAAAAATACTGTTGATGCAGCTTTTACTCTTGATGTCGAGGATATACTCAAAGCTATCAAGCCTAATACACGTATCATCTTCGCCTGCACGCCGAATAATCCCACTGGTAATTCACTGAGCCGTAATGAAATCGGATACTTAGCTGCTGAAACACTGAAGCGCAATGTATATCTCTTCATAGATGAAGCCTATATAGAATTTAGCCGTCACCTGAGCGTCTATGATCTAGTGAACAGATACCCTAACCTTATAATCGGTCGTACTTTCTCCAAAGCCTATGCCCTAGCGGGTTACAGGGTAGGTTATGCCATTATGCCGCGCAATCTTCTCAAGGAATATCAAAAAATCATGACACCGTTTCTAGTGGCGCGCGCCTCTATGGCAGCAGCTATAGCAGCATTAGACGATACCAATCACTTAGATAAAGTGATTAAAACCGCCATTAGGGGTAGAGAGCAATTAGAAAAAGCTCTGCGTGAACTTAAGCTAGAGCAGTATCCTAGTGATGCTAATTTTATTTTATTTAAGACTGCTAAGCCAGCTGCTGAGCTGATCGACGGGCTTGCGGCGCGCGGAATTATTATTAGAGCACAGAAGCATGTCTGCAATAGAACGCTAAGAGTCACCGTAGGCACAGAAGCGGAGAATAAAAGATTCATCAAAGCACTTAAAGAATGTATTCAATAAAAAACCTACTAAGAATAATTCTTGATCTAGCCCTACTAGTAGCTTCCTTCTATCTTGCTACTTACATAAGGCTTGAAGGTAGTGTCGTGACTCTAACAGAGAAGTTCATCTGGACTCAGCAACTACCAACTATATTGCCGTGGATAATAATTCTCAAAGTAGTTTCGCTAATAGTCTGGGGCACTTATAAACGCTTCTGGCGTTACACTGATTCACACGAAATAGTTTATTTAGCTAGAGCCTTGGCTTTGCCAAGTCTAATCATGGTCGCACCACGTTTCTGGGGTCTCAGTCCGCAGGCTGCTGATACTTATGCTCTATCTTATGGTGTAGTCCTAATCGATTTCTTATTGAGTTTAAGCTTACTGGCTGGCGTAAGATTACTGCGCTACTATACTGTGCGCCGCCTCAGTATCTATGAGCGCCGTGCTGCAGCCGATCCTAGCCTAGGACGCAAACGCACACTAATACTAGGTGCCGGTGAAGCTGGCATACAAGTAGCCAAAGCCTTGCGCGAACATCCGGAGCAAGGATTAGATCCTGTAGCTGCACTAGATGACGACACTAAGAAACATGGCATGCAAATCGCTCGTGGTGTCACAGTCAAAGGCAATCTAGCTGAGCTTGCAAGATGGGTGCGTGAACTTGAGATCACACAAATTATTATCGCCATACCAAGTGCCAATCAAAAGCTCAAGCGCGAACTAAGCAAACTCGCCAGTGAAACCAGTGTAGATGTGCGAGTGTTACCGGGGGTAGATCAACTCGCTGGCGGCAAAGTTACGGTAGATCAAATCCGTAAACTCAGTATGGAAGATCTACTTGGTAGAGAAGAAGTGAATCTTAATCTACCCGAGATTGTAAATTATTTGCGCGGCAAACGCGTACTTGTAACTGGTGCTGGCGGCTCTATAGGTTCAGAGCTGTGTAGACAATTAGTGCGCTGTGAAATTGCGGGGTTATGCTTGCTCGGGAAAGGTGAGAATTCGGTATTCGAGACTGCGGCTAATTTGCGCGGTGCAGATCTAGCTCTAAAAATAGCAGACGTACGCAATTATGATCGCATGTTACATGTAGTGCGTGATTTCAAACCAGATGTGATTTTCCACGCGGCAGCACATAAGCATGTACATCTGATGGAACTCAATTCCTGTGAGGCTTTCGATAATAACGTAATTGGCAGCCGCAATATAGCAGAGATCGCTGGTATCGTTGGCGCAACTAGCTTCGTACTTATCAGCACCGATAAAGCTGTGAATCCTACAAGTATAATGGGCGCAACCAAGAACCTTGCCGAGAAAGCTGTACTTATGGTTTCGCGCAAATATCCACAGACCAAATATACAGCAGTGCGCTTCGGTAATGTACTAGGCAGTAGAGGTTCAGTAGTAAAAGTCTGGGAGAACCAACTGCGTAATGCTCAACCCCTAACTATCACTCACGCTGAAGCGATTAGATATTTCATGACTATCCCAGAAGCTTCGCAGCTAGTAATTCAAGCTGCTGCTAAAGCTAATAATGGCGAGATTATGGTACTGGATATGGGCACACCAATTAAGATCTACGATCTAGCCCAACAATTCATCAAGCTAGCTGGATTTAGTCTTGAAGAAATTCCCATTAAGATCATAGGACTGCGTGAAGGTGAAAAACTCTATGAAGAACTGCTAACTGATAGTGAGTTCGTTGATTCGCAATTAACCGAAAGGATTTATAAAGCCAAAATAGACTCAGCGAGCAGTGATGCCGAATTAGCTGAATTGATTGAGACCCTAGCTAACTTATCGCAAGCAAATAAAGATGCGGAGCTTAAAACTAAGTTGAGAGCTTTTGTGGGGAAATTTGCTGCACTTACGCAATAGGAAACATAGTCTGAAGCTTCATCGCAAGATTCATATCGCCCTTAATTTTGAGCTTACCTTGCATAAATGCCATTTGGCTATTAAGCTTACCTTCGCGAATTGCCATCCAATCTTTATCAGCAAGAGCTATAGTCACTGAAGGACTTGCCACTCCGCCTACTACAAGTTCACAAGCACCATTCTTGATATCAAGTGCCCAAGTGCCACCTTGCTCACCAGCAATCTCAAACTGATAAGCAGCGCTTGTACCACTCGCCGCAGCTGAATTGAAATGCTTAACCATTTCATTAAAAACATCACCAATAACTACCATAACCTAGACAGTATACCCCAGAAATATCGGTGGATAACATCGAGTGGTAATCATCACGCGGAGATTCAAGAGAATATTAAATAAGAGAGTTATAGTGTTATGCAGGTTTGCCAAGGGCTTTGGTTAATAAACTATCAATAGCGAATAGGAGCTGGGGGTGTTTTGCCTTTAATTCAGAATCCTCAAAATCAATGATTCTAAAAGTTTGCAGGCCTTCAGCAGAAGCTAGTTGACCTTTCATAAGAAACAGCTCTTTTGCTAATGGACCTGCCGCCGTAAGTTCAAAAGCTAATCTCATTAAGAAGGAAGTATCATCAACCTTAGCGCTCCAAGTGATTGAGGATTGCCCTTGCTCAGGGAATTGTTTATTTACTATTATTAACTCTTTAGGCTGCGATTGAATTTTAGCGAGTAACTGCTTCCATAAAGAATTGAAATCCTCATAATTAGGGACTTTCTCAGTTTTTTTCAATTTGCGTAGCAGTATAGCTCCTTGCCATGAAACTGGATCAACATCAATTTTTGGAGCTTTAAATAGTCCTTCAAATAAGGAAGCCGTGGTCTTTTTAGCCGCTGTGGCTCCAGCCTTAACGCCAGCTCCTC
The DNA here is from genome assembly GCA_043787715.1 of Candidatus Melainabacteria bacterium. Classification (GTDB taxonomy): domain Bacteria; phylum Cyanobacteriota; class Vampirovibrionia; order LMEP-6097; family LMEP-6097; genus CAYUFH01. Next base: position 3,595 of record JAYVUR010000003.1, on the reverse strand, counting down.
CCGCTCTTACCTTAGCTAGAATCCCCTCTACTTTTAGTCTAACTTTAATTCCCACCAGTATCATATCGTAATACACAAACCCCTTTTTCCTAATATTATTTATCCTATTTTCACGTTATGATAGAAAACGATTATGAGATTGTTTGAATTTGAAGCTAAAGCCCTGTTCCGCGAGTTTGGTATCCCAACTCCCAAGGGCAAGACTATTAAAGTTGCCGAAGAGGTGTTCGGACTAACTGAATTTCCTTGCACGCTTAAGACCCAAGTATTAGTCGGCGGTCGCGGCAAGGCTGGTGGTATCAAGTTCGCCGAGAACGCAGAAGACGCTTACGAAAAAGCGCAGCAGATTTTTAAGCTACCTATCAAGGGTTCACTGCCAAGTGCGATACTGGTCGAACCCAAAGTAACTATCAAAAAAGAAATCTACATTTCTATTCTTATCGATAGAGCTTACCGCGGTCCTATATTAATGGGTAGCTCAGAAGGCGGAGTGGAGATTGAATCTTCTAACAGCATACAGATAGTACCAGTGACTGGTGGTATTTATCATGCTTACCTAGGGCGCAAAATGGCTGCTCAACTAGGTTTCAAAGGCAAGGACCTACTTAAGATGTCTTCAATAATTGATAAGCTTTGGAAAGTTTATTCTTCATTAGATGCTGATCTCTGCGAAATTAATCCACTAATAATAGATGGTGATGATAATTTCATCGCGCTTGATGGTAAGGTCACGCTCAATGAGGATGCGCTCGATAGACATCCACGTTTTGATGGCATGCTTGTCGATCACCTCACTGATATGGGTGAGCGCGAATTCAAAGGTAAAATGTGCGGACTAAATATAGTAGAGCTGGATGGTAATATCGGCATACTCTGTAATGGTGCTGGTCTAACTATGGCGACTATGGACCTTGTGCTCTATAAAGGCGGCAAACCATCTAACTTCTTAGATGTAGGTGGCGGCGCTTCTAAGTCACATGTCAAGCGGGCTCTAGACCTAGTTGCTTCAAGCAAAGATGTTAAAGTGCTGCTAGTAAATATTCTTGGTGGTATCACTGCTTGCGATGAAGTAGCGGCGGCGCTGGCTTATTATAAGGAGCAAAGACCAGAAGCGAAGATGGTGGTGCGCCTAGTTGGTAACAATGAAGATGTCGCCGCCGAGATTATGAAGAAGGCTGGCATACCAATGACCAATATTCTAGATGACGCTGTTCAGCAAGCAATAGCAATCGCGGCTTAAATAAGGAAATATAATCATGGCAATATTAATCAACAAAAACACAAAAGTAATAGTTCAAGGCATCACTGGCGGCATGGGTAAAACTCACACCGAACTGATGCAAAAATACGGTACTAATATAGTAGCCGGCGTAACCCCTGGTAAGGGCGGTCAAGAAGTCTGCGGTATCCCTGTCTACGACTCAGTTATAGAAGCAGTGGAAAAGACTGGCGCCAACTGTTCAGTGATTTTCGTGCCACCGTTTCTTGCGTTAGATGCTGCACTTGAAGCGATTGATGCAGGCATACCTCTTATATCAGTTATTACTGAAGGTTTGCCGCCGCAAGATGCTGTGAAATTGCACGCTGCTGCTGAAGCTAAAGGTGTACTGGTGAATGGTCCTAACTGCCCGGGTATCATCACCCCAGGTGAGTGCCTCATCGGTATACACCCAGGCTCTATCTACTCTGCTGGCAGAGTAGGTCTAATCTCTAGATCTGGAACTCTTACTTATGAAATTGGTCTTGGGCTCAAGCAAGCTGGTATCGGCATCTCTACCGCTGTAGGTATTGGCGGTGATCCGATTATTGGTATCGATCAAATCAAGTCGCTAGAACTATTTGAAGCGGATAAAGACACTGATCTGATTATTCTGGTTGGTGAAATCGGTGGTACTGCTGAAGAAGCTGCTGCTGAATACATTAAGCATAATGTCAAAAAACCAGTAGTCGGCTATATCGCAGGACGCACTGCGCCTCCGGGCAAGCGCATGGGTCATGCTGGTGCGATTATTTCTGGTAATAAAGGTACAGCGGAATCTAAAACTAAAGCGTTCGAGGATGCTGGTGTGAAAGTAGCGATGACGCCGAGTGAGATTATAGGTCTTGTTCGTGAGAAGCTTGCAGTAGCTGCTTAGGTTTCTTTTTGAAACCATGTATATCTGACCAATACTCATAGAAGCTAGTTTGTTCTATGTCCAAATTTTCTTTATCGGAAGACCAGACTTGGTAGGTCATCATTAAATCTAGAAATATGTAAGCAGCCACGGTGGCTATAAATTTATGCGTATCTTCTGTCATTTTTTAGTCCTCCTCTTATGCTAACACGGGCTTTGTCCATAAATTTTATGTACAAGCGCCAGCTACAAAAAACTATCACTAGCTTAACCAGGAACCAATTATCAATCTCTGTACCTTCAGTCAAGAATTGATGCAATAAAGTTCCCGCCGGTGTTCCTGCGATAATAGCAACTATCCTGCAGCTCTCTGCTTCAAATTTATTAATTTCGTCTACATTCACGATGCCCCCTCGTTATTAGTGTCAGCAATTCTAGCACAGAATATTGGTATAGACTTGATTAGACTGCTTTTGAAACTGTCAAGAACAAGGCTTGCGAGCGAGGCAGCGGAGTTGTGCTAGATTAGCGCTAGTGGTGGTGCAACTAAGAGTAGATATATATCCTCTTGCTGGCGAGAAGCTTAGCGGCGAACATTATATTAGCGACCATATTAATCTTAGCGGTTCAAGCCCGCGTGATATTGGCTTCGTGCCGCTGACTGGTTTGTACGTTAGTGATGGCGGGATTAAAGTAGCTTGTCTTAAACCTGGAGTAGTGCCTGGTGAAGATGAAATTGAAGTCTTGCGCAAGCAAGGAGTTATCGCTTATTGCGATGGATTACTAGAGCCCGCTTTATATGCAGCTGCTAGTGGTAAGCAAGTACGCGCTGTTGGTTTCGTGCCAGAATTGCCGCGCGGTTATAAGTGTGCCGGAATAACAGCTGGCATCAAATCCAGTGGTCGTAAGGATCTTGGCGTGATCGTATCTGACAGTCCTTGCAAGTGGGCTGGAGTCTTCACTCGCAATCTGGTGCGTGCTGCCTGTGTTGATAATAATATTGCCACTCTTGGCGGCAAGGTGCGCGCTATAGTTTGCAATTCTGGTAATGCTAACGCTTGTACTGGAGTGGAAGGTGCTGCTAAAGATTTGGAGTTACGCGCGACAGTCGCGGCGAAGCTTGGTGTGAAGCCAGAAGAAGTACTAAGTGCTAGCACCGGTAAAATCGGTGTGCAGCTACCTAATATCTGCGCGGATAATATATGTCCGGATAATAAAGTGGATAATCTTGTAGATTTCGCTGAGGCGATGTTGACGACGGATCTTTGTACTAAGATTGCGCAAGCTCGTCATCCTGAGCGGAGCGAAGGATCTCACATGCTTGGCTTTGCCAAGGGTTCCGGCATGATTGCCCCAAACATGGCAACCATGCTAGGTTTCGTTATTAGTGACGCGAAACTCAAATTCAGTGATAAACATTTGCAAGCCATACTGCGCGAAGTAACTGCAGAGACTTTCAATGCTATTAGTGTTGATAATGA
>JAYVUR010000002.1:0-1768 GCA_043787715.1 Candidatus Melainabacteria bacterium | reverse complement strand
CTAAAAGCATTATTTACTTTGAATTTTATTCCAGTAATATATTTATGCTTCACCTTAATCAATAACGAACTAAGTGGCTTGAACATAGATATGCTTAATATCGCTTTTAGCATTTCGGCTCTCATACTATTACCCATGGTTTCAAGATTAATAATCGGAGAATCAGGCTCAGTCGCCAGGTCTGTATTCTGGGGCTATGAGATGCTGCTTGGCAGCATAGAGTCATCATTCATGCAGCTACGCAAACTACTAGAAGAGCAGTATCAGCTGGAACTTAACAGCAGTGCTAGGTTAGTCAATTCAAGCGAGAGGCTACTCGATGCTTACAGACAGCTACCTGTAAGCAAGCCAATATTAGAAGAGGCGCCGCTTAGAGAAATTAGCTATAATAGTTGAAACAAATGCTAGCGGGGCAAAACGAGAGCAAAACCAAAAACAAGTCCAGCAAAGAACTTGACGCCTTGCTGTCGCTTAATATATCTCATTTGCATGATGCAGCTAATTTTTTTGCATTACTCAAACATCAAATAGACTCAGGGGAAGATCTGGAACAGCTTCGCAAGTTCAGCAAAGGTGCTGCATATCATTTCAGGGGGCTCTTCGAAGAGTTGCAAGCAAATCATGCGATGCTTAATAGTAGCGAAGAGTCTAATCTAAATAAGTTCTACAGTAAAGAGGTCGTTGATCTAAAAGATCTACTCGAGCTTGAACTATTGGGGCTCTGTGATAAACGCAGATTGAGATTCAAGGATAATAGTAAAAACACAAGAGCCTTAACAGAAGCTAATTTCGGATTACTAGTCAAACTATTATTGAATATAATCGAGAATGCTATTAAACACTCAAGGGCAAATATAGAAATAGAGCTTAACGAGAGTCTTAATCACTACCAGGTGAAGATCAACTCCTATGGCGCCAGCATACCCGAGAATATAGCCGCTGATCTTAGTAATTCCAAGGGGCATGGACTTAGTAGTGCGGCAAGTATTATTGCTTTTCATGCAGCTAAAATCGAGATACTGAGCCTTGACAAGGAAGGTAGCTGTGTTGCTATTAGCTTTAAAAAACACAATGAACTAAGCAAGGCTGCCACCAAGGTTTATAAAGCTAAAAAGCAATCTAAGACTGCTTTTGTTATAGTTTGCGCCACCGCAATTTTCCTAAGTTTTATTTGCCTTAATGGATTCACAGAAGAAAATAATATCAAAAAGATTGCTATTACTAGGAGCATTAGCAATAGAGATTTCAATGGAACGCTTAAGCTCATACAAGAAGCTTGCCTCAGAGATGAGAATTATCAGCAACAAAAAACCCAAATACTTAGAACAATAAAAAAACAATATCGAGATTATGCTAACTACGCTATCTTAAGTAGCTTGCCTAAAAATCCTGACTGGAATAAAGAAGCCGAACAATTAGTCACAAAATTAAAAATCCCTGACCTCTACTTAGGGCTTAGTGATATAGCCTACAAGCAAGGTCATTACCTCGAAGCATTCAAGGCTAAACTGCTAGCACTATATTATTATTTCGGCTCAAGCGATAAAGAATATAGGATCTGCAAATATTTGCTTAGAGAGAAGGGTTTGGATTATTACCTGAGCAGTATCGCCAGTAAAACCAAATTGCCCACACAAATTAGAGCTAGCAAAATAAAACAAAGCAAAAATAAGCATGAAACAATAGTCAATGACCAGAAAACAATAAGCCAAGAAAACCAATTCGATGAATTAAATAAACTAATAGAAGAAGAGAATGATAAATTAGG
>JAYVUR010000001.1:0-16561 GCA_043787715.1 Candidatus Melainabacteria bacterium | reverse complement strand
GGTGGTGGGTGCTTTGGCTTCTTGAGGCCTTGTTAAGCATTCAGCTCTTTGCCCAGGAGTCATCTGCTTCCATTGGTTTACGTTTAGTTGAATTTGATTGGGATTGTTAATTAATGTGCTAAGTTCAGCTTCTAAGTCACTCAATGATTTATCAGTAGCATTAATTACTGACCAATTAGCTTTTTTTTCTGCTTTGAGTACACCACAAGCAGAAGATTTAACACTTAGTCCTATATAATAATCTTTATTTTTTGGCTGGATGCGGAAATCCATGCCTCGTCCATCATGCAAACGACATTGCTCGTTTGCATGATAATCTTCGATTGCTCCATTACATTTAAGTTTTTCAAGAATCATTTCAACACGCATTTCGTTTAACTTACCGAGAGTATATGGCATTGAGACTTTCATTTCCCGGTCTTTTTCTAGGCCTAATGGTTTTAATCTTTTTTTGACTCTATCTAAATAATTAGAATCATAATCTCGTAACTCACCAAGAAACTGATCAGTTGTAATTTTAGAATTAGGTGGTAAAGCGTAGCTATGACTAAAGACTAATTGCCACCAAAGTTCTCCGCTAATGTCAGGATTATCGGTAAAAGGCAATGGCTCAAATAGCATTGGAGTTTTTATTAGGTGTATGTTGTCACTAGGTTTAGCTAGCTTGAATTTGTCAACCTGTAGTCTTTTGGATTCCAGTGATTTGAGGCGACCAATTAGCCATTCTCTAAGCTCGACATCAGGAATATCAAAACTTACTCTAAGCTCGATTGTCTTATGTAAGCATAATCTAGACTTTTCGAGAAGTTTTGCTGTTGAAGTAAAAGAAGGTTCAAGTTGTTCAAGATCTGGATCTTGTTTCTCCCCAAGCTGACACATTTTAGCTAATTTTTCGTAATGCTGTACATCAACACGATACAGTATCTCAAGCCGCTTTAGAACTACTTTAAGTTGCTCTAGATCTTTTACTGTTGCAAGCTGTTCTTGTAATCGATATATAATAGCTTGCCTATTATCGTGGACTTTTCGGCTTGCGGAATTTAGGCGCGATATATTACTGCGATTATCGCTGAGGCTGCTTGCCTCAATTAGTTCAGCAAGAGATCTAATATAATTTCCCATTAAATTATTATTACCAGCAGCTGAAGGCACTTTGGGCTTAAATTCATTAATTTTATTTATTAGTATCGGCATTACGTTATCACTACTTATTTCATCAACTGTTAGAGTGACTGCATCAGCTAGTACAGCACGTTTCACAGGTCTGGAATCTAAATGTTCAACAGACATAGGGATTGGCTGTTTGTCATGAGACCTTAACACCATGAAATCAAAACCCATATCACTAGCAAGGGTTGAACAAATTGGTACACCCATCTCAACTACACCAGCTGCTTTCAGCTTGCGTAAAGCTAGACCTATCAAATTAAAGCTGTTTACATTGATTTGTTTGTCTGTGGAATTAACTAGCGGTATGTATTTGGAATTATTTTTGTCGGCAATTGATTTATAAGCGTTCAAATAAGCCATTAGAACTTTTCTGAAATTTCGTTTACTTAGTTCATAAACTTGATTATAAAAATTAGGATGCTTCAGTAAAAGATATTTATGCCTCTCTATATGCATTGCTTTTTGCTGCTGAATAGATTTATCTAGTGCTGCTATAAAAGCATCACTACTGTTTGACTCCATCGCCTTTCTAAGTTCATTATAATCCCGAGTATTTATTGCTTCCATAATTGCAACAACTTCCCTCTCAGCATTCGCTTCATTTCGCTGTCCGAAATGGAAATCTGATAATGTTCTGCGCAACTGGTCGTAAAGATCAGGTCTGTGCAAATTGTTAGGAGGATGTTGATCAAGTGTGGGAAGAACTGTTATTGGAGCAGCTATAGGTTCTGGACCAAGCTGCGCAGCACTTGGCAATGAAATGGATAATGGAAGAATATATGGCGTATTATCTGGCACTTATCGCTTATTCTAGCTCATCTTATCTAATATATTCTCAGCAATTTTAGGGCTAATTCCCTTGATTTTAGTTAAATCCTCAATATTAGCCTCTTTAATCTTATCTAGGTTACCAAAATGCGCTATTAGAGCCTTTTTCTTGGCAGGACCGAGCCCAGGGATAGCATCAAGCTCACTCTTGGTTGAGCGTTTGGATCTGAGTTTACGGTGATAGGTGATAGCGAACCTGTGAGCCTCATTGCGCACGCGTTGGATTAAGAATAATTCTGGGGATTTGCGATCTAGGATTATGGGCTTAGTTTCGCCGGGTAAATATACCTCTTCTTCTTTTTTGGCAAGGCCAATAGTGCGTATATGATCTAGACCTAGTTCACGGAGGATTTCCATAGCAGCATTAAGTTGACCCTTGCCGCCGTCGATAATTATGAGATTGGGTAGAGAATTGTCTTCTCCTCGCGATGCCGGCGGTGCATACCTGCGGGTAATCACTTCGCGCATCGAAGCAAAATCATCATTTTGGTCTTTAGAGATTTTGAATTTACGGTATTGGTCCTTAGCAGGCATGCCATCAATGAAGCAAACCATGCTAGCGACAGTGTCTGTGCCTTGCATATGTGATATATCGAAACACTCTATGCGACTGGGTTCTGTGCGCATATCTAGCTGGCGCTGCAAGTTTTCTAGAGCTTGGTTAATATTACGCGAAGCCTCTTCGAAGCGCTCTAGTTTTATTTTTTCGATAATAACCTTGCCATTGCGGCGGGCAAGTTCGACCTGCGCGTATTTATCCCCTTGTTTTGGTTTAATAAGTTTAACTTTCTTGCTGTGTCTTTCACTTAGCCAAGCAGAGAATAATTCATTAGATTCATCGCTAAGTTTATGACTAAATATGATTTCATCAGGCAGCTCTGAATCAGGAATTTGCGCGTAGTATTGCACGAAGGCTTCTTCGAAAATATTGTTCTCGCTATCTTCTTCATTGAACTCGAGCTCGGTAGTCTCACGGTTAATTACTTTACCTGAGCGGATCTTGAAGATTTGCAGGCAGGCTAGATCTTCCTTATCGACTATAAGAGCGAAGATGTCTTGATTGAGATCCACGTTCTCTGAAATTACGTTTTGTCTTTCGTTGAAGGTCTCAAGAGCCTTAATGCGGTCACGCAATTGCGCTGCTGTTTCGTATTCTAGGTTTTCGCTAGCCGTCATCATCTCTACTTCAAGCAAGTCGCGTAAATCTCTATGGTCACCTTTAAGCAGCATCTCTACTTGGCGTATCATCGCGCCGTAATCTTCTTCGCTAACTAGTTTTTGGCAAGGTGCCAGACATTTACCCAAGTCATAATTAAGACAAGGTCTGTTTTTGAAGGGGGGAATTTTTTTACGGCGCAGTGGGAATAATTCATGCACTAGGTTAAGATTCTCGTACATGGCAGAAACATTAGTGTAAGGTCCGAAGAATTTGTTGCGGGTGTTTTTAGCGCTGCGCTTATAGTTGTCTATATTGCGGATGGGGATTAGGCGAGGATAGGCTTCATCATAAGTAATGATTAGCCAAGGGAAGCTTTTGTTATCCTTCAATAGCACGTTATAACGGGGTTGATGCTTGAATACTAGGTTTGATTCAAGTATCAGTGCTTCTTTCTCTGATTTGGTGATTATAGTTTCGATGCGGCTGATTTTCGGAACCAAATGTTTAAGCTTAGGACGTTCATCCCAGTGTGATTCATTCCAGTAAGACTTGACTCTGTTGCGTAGGTTAATAGCTTTACCGATATAGATGATGCGATTGTTCTTGTCATAGAAGAGATAGACTCCCGGCTCTTTGCTGAGTTTGCTTAATTGAGCGTTAATCGCGGTGTTGCTCATCTATTTATAATCTTAACTGGTATTTAGCTACTAAGGGATCCTTCGCGTTATGCGCTCAGGATGACCAAAAGTATATAATTAGTAACCGTGCAGATTAAGCGCCGCCCCACTAAACAAGTCCGCATCAGTGATTCACTATATATAGGTTCAGAGCAGCCTATAGTTGTACAGTCTATGACTAATACTCTTACTGCTGATATTAATGCGAGTGTAGAGCAGGTTGCTCAGCTCTATCAAGCCGGCTCTGCGATGGTGAGACTCACTGTTAATGATGATGAGGCGGCACTTGCGATACCGGTAATTCAGCGTAAATTATCAGAACGCGGCTTGAACGTGCCATTAGTGGGTGATTTTCATTACAATGGTCACACTCTGCTTACTAAGTATCCAGAGTGTGCGCAAGCTCTAGCCAAATATAGAATTAATCCCGGTAATGTCGGACGAGGCGAGAGACATGATAGTAATTTTGCTGCGATGATTAAAGTTGCTATCGAGCATAATAAGCCGGTGCGTATTGGTGTGAATTGGGGATCGCTTGATCAAGAATTATTCACAGAGATGATGGATGCTAATTCGCGCGGCGAATTGTCATTGCGAGCCGAAGGCGAAGCAATCCAGCTAACTACCCGTGAAGTTATTTACCATGCCATGATCGCAAGCGCTCTTGGTTCAGCCAAGCAAGCTCAGGAACTAGGTCTTGCTGCGGATAAGATTATTATTAGCGTGAAGATGTCTGAGCCGCAAGATCTTATTAACGTCTATCAACGTATCGCTGGGTTTTGTGATTACCCCCTGCATCTTGGACTCACTGAAGCTGGCACCGCTATCAACGGTATGATAGCTAGTTCAGCAGCGATGGGGATATTATTGCAGCAAGGCATTGGCGATACTATCCGCATGTCACTTACTCCATCTGTTGATGCTGGGCAGCTTTCTGATAGGACTTTAGAAGTGCGTGCTTGCCAGCAATTATTGCAGTCGTTGGAGCTAGCTTATTATAAGCCGTCGGTTACTAGTTGCCCCGGTTGCGGGCGCACTACTAGTAATTATTTTCAGCAACTAGCTGATGAGATTAATAACTACACTACGATCATGATGCCTGAGTGGCGCAAGCTTTACCCCGGTGTTGAGAAACTGAAAATCGCAGTGATGGGCTGCATAGTTAATGGTCCGGGTGAATCTAAGCATGCCGATATAGGTATAAGTCTTCCGGGTAATAATGAAGATCCAGCAGCGCCAGTATATATAGAAGGCACCCTAGTAAAGACTTTGCGCGGAGATAATATTGCAGCGGAATTCAAAACTATGCTGGATAAATATATAGAACAGCGCTACGTATCTTGCGTTTAATTTGTGCCCACTTACTATGACCGGCCATTAGTCAATTGTATATTCACGCAAAGTTCAATCAAAACTCTTATAGCTTTAGATATCCCTGCATCTAAATCAGAGAGCGAAGCTCCGCCATCCATATATGCTGGCGAAGAGACTATTAGATTTTTGCGGTCAAGAATAGATTCTGTAGTTAAACAAGTTTTAGCCTGCACGCCAATATTGCGCAGTGCTTCATTAGCTTCAGCATCAAGACCAAGAGTGAGAGTGATGTCTGGGCTCTTATCAGCCAGTGCTAAAGCGACTAATGCTGGTGCGATGCAAATTGCTGCAATTGGTTTGCGCAAATCATAAGCTTCGCGAATAATACGTTTGACTTCAGGATTGACACTAGCTTTAGGTCCATCGAAAGCGAAGCTACAAAAATTCTTGGCAACACCGTAGCCGCCCGGTAGAGCAAGCCCATCATAATCTTGCATGGATACTTGACTTAAATCTAAAATATCGCCGCGAGCGATACGCGCTGCTTCAATAAGTACATTGCGCTGTTCTGGCATTTCTTCATTAGTAATAAAATTCAGTACGTGATGTTGTTGAATATTCGGCGCAGCACACTGATATTTAGCGCCTTCGCGGTCTATAGCAACTAGAGTTAATACCGCTTCGCGGATTTCTGCTCCGTCTTTGGCGCCGCAGCCGGCAAGTAGGACTAAGATACGTGGTTCTTTCATGTTTTTTATTTTAGCCTGTTGGGAATAATATAATTGGTAGAATTAAGCTTAGGATGGACTTCAACAAATTCACTAAAAACCTCCAATCTGCAATACTAAATTGCCGGGAGCTAACTAAGAGCCTAGATCATGCCAGCATAGAGCCTGAGCATATTTTTGCTTCTGCCTTATTACTCGATGAAGCTAAAGGATCAATCTTCATTAAAGTGCTTGATGAGCTTAAGGTGAATACGCTTAAACTAAGTGACGAAATCAAAAGCTATCTGAAGAGCCTAGCTAAATCTAGTGCTATGTCTATGGCAGCTGATCAGTTGGCGATATCGGCAGCGACTCAGGATTTTTTGAATAATGCAGAAACTATTGCCAAGAGTATGCAAGATGAATATGTTTCGCTTGAACATATTTTAGTTGCGGCACTTGATCCTAAGATGCCAGCAGCTAAAGGCATACGTAAAATCTTAGAAGCTCAAGGACTCACTAAGGATAAGGTTCTTAAGAGCATAGAGAAGCAGCGCAAAGGTCAGCGCGTAACCAATGATAATCCTGAAGCTACCACTGATGCATTGAAGAAATTTGGTAAAGATCTTACTGAAATAGCAGCTCAAGGCAAGATTGATCCTGTGATAGGTAGAGATGAGGAGATACGCAGAGTTATTCAAGTTCTTTCTCGTCGTCGCAAAAATAATCCAGTCTTAGTCGGTCCGCCGGGTGTTGGTAAAACTGCTATAGCAGAGGGTTTGGCGCTGCGCATCATTAATAGAGATGTGCCTGAAGGTCTTAAGAATAAACGCGTTATAGAGCTTGATATGGGCGCACTTATTGCTGGGGCTAAATTTAGAGGTGAGTTCGAGGAGCGCCTCAAGGCTGTGCTTAAAGAAGTGCAAACTGCTGAAGGTGAAATTATATTATTCATAGATGAGCTGCATACTGTCGTAGGAGCTGGTGCTACAGAGGGTTCTATGGATGCTGGTAATCTTCTTAAGCCGGCGCTTGCTCGTGGTGACTTGCATTGTATTGGTGCTACTACCTTAGATGAGTACCGCAAATATATAGAGAAAGATTCTGCACTTGAGCGTAGATTCCAAAAAGTTAACGTTGATGAACCAAGTGTAGATGAGACTATATCTATACTGCGCGGACTTAAAGAGCGATACGAAGCGCACCATGGTGTGCGTATCAAAGATTCAGCTATTGTTGCTGCAGCTAAACTAAGTCATAGATATATTGCTGATAGATTTTTGCCGGATAAGGCGATAGATCTTATTGATGAAGCTACCGCTAAAGTACGCGTGGAGATTGATTCTGCGCCGGCTGAGCTTGATCATCTCGATCGCCGTATTATGCAGCTTAAAATCGAGCGTGAAGCCTTATCTGCTGAAAGTAATATTAGTACTGGTGATAGTGCTGAGGATAATAAAGAGCGCTTAGAAAAAGTAGAAAAAGAGCTTACTGAATTAGAAGCCGAGGCTACTAAACTTAGAACCCAGTGGCAAAATGAAAAATCAGCGATAACTGGTGTTAAAGATCTTAAGCAGCAGATCGAGATTACTAAGATCCAGATAGAAGAAGCTGAGCGTAAGGCTGACCTGCAAAAAGCTGCTGAGCTTAAATATGGGGTGCTATTAGAGCTGGAGAAGAAGCTCAAAGGTACAGAAAGTTCTAATAAATCTAATAAACAACAAGTGCTGGTTAAAGAAGCCATAGATGAAAATGATGTAGCTACTGTGGTGGCTAAGTGGACTGGCATTCCAGTGGAAAAATTATTAGCTGAAGAAAGTGAAAAACTTCTTGATCTTGAAGCGTACTTGCGCAAGCGTGTTATTGGTCAAGATGAGGCTGTGACTGCAGTTGCAGCGGCAGTGAAGCGCTCGCGCGCTGGACTATCTTCGCCTAATCGTCCGATTGGATCGTTTATGTTCCTTGGTCCTACTGGTGTCGGCAAAACCGAACTAGCCAAGGCTCTTGCTGAAGCGCTTTTCGATGATGATACTGCCGTTACTCGCATTGATATGTCTGAGTATCAAGAAGAGCATACTGTCGCTCGGCTCATCGGTGCGCCTCCGGGCTATGTCGGCTATGAAGAAGGCGGTCAGCTTACTGAAGCAGTGCGCCGCAAACCTTATTCAATAGTGCTGTTCGACGAGTTCGAGAAAGCGCATCCTGATATAGCTAATGTGATGTTGCAGGTACTTGATGAAGGGCACCTCACTGATGGTAAGGGCAAGAAGGTGGACTTCAAAAACACCATTATCATCATGACTAGTAATTTCGGTTCCCAGATGATTATTGAAAATCTACTCGATACCATGCCAAGCCTCAGTCATAATGAGGATGACGACGATGATGATGGCGCGAATGTGGATGTGGATATACAATCGCAAAACTCAATAGACAAGAAAGAACGTCTGAAGGAAGAGATATTGCAGGCGATGCGTGAATATTTCCCGCCAGAGTTCTTGAATCGTATCGATGAGATTATAATATTCCAGCCACTACAAATATCGCAGATGAAACGTATTGCAGAGATACAGCTGCGCGGACTTAGAGCTAGACTTGAAGAGCGTAGAGTGGAGCTTGATATCACTGATTACGCGCTTGAGCATTTAGGAATTATTGGCTTCGACCCTGTCTATGGTGCGCGTCCGCTGAAGCGAGTGATACAGCAGCGCATAGAGAATGAACTTGCCAATCTCATACTAGCCGGCAAACTGCCTGACAATTCTATTGTCGAAGTTGATTTCGAAGATGAATTTAAATTTAGCGTAAAACCGCGCAAAACTGCTAAAACTAAGCAGTAATGGCAATTCAGCTACTCTCAGAACAAGTCGCTAACCAGATCGCAGCCGGCGAGGTGGTAGAAGGGCCAAGTTCTGTTGTTAAAGAATTAGTCGAAAATAGCATAGATGCTGGCGCTAGTCGTGTTTCTGTAGAGATTAGTAATCAATTGCGCAATATTCGTGTTGCTGATGATGGCGCTGGTATGTCAGGGGCAGATTTATCACTGGCTTTCAAGCGCCATGCTACTAGTAAGATTTGTAATATTGATGATTTATATCGTTTGGTGACCAATGGTTTTCGCGGTGAGGCGCTAGCGAGCATAGCTTCAGTGAGTAAGGTCACTTGCATCACTAAGCGCGCAGATGATAAGCAAGCTACTAAACTATATTTAGAATCTGGTATTGAAGAACTCGGCTCAGCTGGAGCCAGCACTGGTACTAGCATTGAAGTGGCTGAACTATTCTTTAACACCCCAGTTAGGATGAAATTCCTTAAGTCTTCTAAGCGCGAGCATAATGAAATAGTAGATATTATGCGTGCTTTTGCTTTAGCGAGACCAGAAACAGCATTCACGCTGAAGATTGATAATAAGTTGCAGTTGGAGACTAAGCCGTATTTGCGCTTGCAACCACGAGTGCAAAATACAAGCGATAGCGAAACTGGCAAGCAAACATTAATCGACATTTTCGGCAATCCACTAGATTCTAAATTAGTCCCGCTGAGTCTAGAGCGCGGCGATATTCATATTAGTGGTTATGTAACTAGCAGCGACTATAGCCGCTCAGATCGTAGAGGGATTTATACCCTGCTCAATAATCGTGTTATTCGCTGTCCTGTCTTAAGATCCGCTATTGATGCGGTGTATAAGCAGTATCTTGCCGCTGGCAAGTACCCGGTGGTTTTACTGAGAGTAGATATTCCGGCTGCTGATGTTGATGTGAACGTACACCCGAATAAGCGCGAAGTTAAATACAAAAACTCTAATACTATCTATACAGCTGTCGGTGACGCTATCGCTAAAGCGCTTGCGCAGGCGGTTTATGCTAGTGTGGGGATTAAGCAGATAAGTTTAGGGCAGCACGAGCTTGCAGAGCAGCAGCAATTGAATCGTCATGAGCGCAACAGTACAGGTCATTGCGAGGATAGCAAAAACGAGCCCGACGGCTCATTTTTGCGCTTGCAACCACGAGTGCAAGATCTTAGCTATGTTAACCCAACCCCAGCACTAGATTTCGACACTTATACAGAACCCAGAACCACTAGCACCCATAGCCGCAAATTCATCTCTCGTCTCGGTGCTATTGATATAAGTGAGATAGCAGATGACCAGCGCAAAACTAATATAAGTAGTCAAGGCAACAAAACTAGCTTCGAGATAGTAACTAGTGATGGCTTAAGAGCTGTAATTTGTCGCGGCGATTTTGTCGGTGATAATTGGCTTAAAGACAAATACCTAGAGTTTGTGCAGGGACTGGCAATTGAAATTTTAGAGCGCGAGCCTAAAACCACTAGCACGCAGGCA
The DNA here is from genome assembly GCA_043787715.1 of Candidatus Melainabacteria bacterium. Taxonomy (GTDB): domain Bacteria; phylum Cyanobacteriota; class Vampirovibrionia; order LMEP-6097; family LMEP-6097; genus CAYUFH01. The sequence continues at coordinate 6,364 of JAYVUR010000001.1, read as the reverse complement.
ATCCGCTCTCGCCCCAGTCGTAACCCTTCTAGGTCAATATTGAAGCAGCTTTGGGCGAGAGATAATTATACTTGCGTTTATTGCGCCAAGATACTTCTTGACCCAGATACCGCATCTGCCGCTAAGTCTAAATCTCATGACCGTAAAGCTTTTCGTAGCTACCTTAATAATAGAGGTGAGATGGTCACTATTAATATTTTCGATGAGCACGCTGCGACTTATGACCATGTACTGCCTGCTTCTAAATACGCAGAATTAAATCTTGAGCTTGATAATTTAGTGACCTCTTGTCCAGCTTGCAATAAACAAAAATCAGATAGTCTTGCCACTAATACTTGGACTAGCGTTGCAAGGCGCAGTAATGCTTGGGCGGAAGTGACGACTGAAAATCCTTTGCGGATTGTTGATCAGAAATTTATTAAACCTGATTAACCCTCGTGCCCACTGAGTTTGCAAGCATTCATAGCCTTTTCAATAACAGGCTTAAAATGTCTATACGCTGAATAGCCAAGAGCAAATACCTGCTTACTTTGCTCAAAAATATTTAAGTCAAGAGAAATGAATCAGATAATACATATGTTTTCAGCTTAAGAGTTTTTCACAGATTTTTTGGGTAAGTAATATTTATGACCGATGCATACATTGTAGATTTAGTTCGCACGCCTCTAGGTAGAGGTAAGTTGGGTTGTTCTTTATCAGAATTGCACCCCGCTGATTTAGGTGCGATTCCTGTGCGCGCACTTGTTGAGCGCAACAAACTTGACCCGAAACTTATTGACGATTTGATTTATGGTTGCGTCACTCCAGTTGGCGAGCAAGGTATGAATATCGCGCGTATCATTGCGCTGCTTGCACTTACTGAGAGTGTACCGGGCGTACAAATTAATCGTATGTGCAGTTCTGGTATGCAGTCTGTTGAGATGGCTTCGCAAGCGATTAAAGCTGGTGATGCTGATTTGATTATTGCTGGTGGTGTTGAGAGTATGAGCCGCTGCCCTATGGGTATTGATGGTCTGCCACTACCGATGTCACCTAATCAAGGAACGACTCTCGCTGAGAGCTATTTGAAGAAGTACAATGTTAAATCTATGGGTCAATCTGCTGAGATGATCGCAGAGAAATGGGGATTCACACGCGAACAATTAGATGATTACGCTATTGAGTCACACCGTAAAGCTTATGCTGCTCAGCAAGCAGGATATTTCGATAAAGAGATTGTTGGTGTTGAGACACCTAGCTTCGGACTGGTAACTAAAGACGAAGGTATAAGATCTAGTGTTGATAAAGCTAAGATGGCGACACTGGCTACTCCATTTAAGGATGGTGGTGTGGTGACAGCTGCTACCGCTTCGCAGATCACTGATGGTGCTGCTGCTGTACTTCTTGCTAGCGAGAAGGCACTGAGCAAATATGGTCTTAAGCCACGTGCGCGCATAGTCAAGACTTATGTTTGTGGTAGTGATCCTGAGATGCAATTAACAGGTCCAATACCAGCAACCAAGAAAGTTCTAGAGCTAACAGGTTTGCGTGTTAGTGATATCGATTTATTCGAGATTAATGAAGCCTTCGGTTCCGTGGTGCTTGCTACCGTTAAAGACCTGAATATCCCAATGGAGAAGGTGAATGTCAATGGTGGAGCCATTGCTATGGGTCATCCACTTGGCTGTTCTGGTGCGCGTATACTCGCTACATTAGTTAATGAACTTGAGCGCCGTAACCTTAAGCGTGGTCTTCTTACTATGTGTATTGGTTTCGGGATGGGGATTGCTACTGTAGTAGAAAGGGTTTAGGACACCGCTTTAAAATATAGTTTAGTTATAGTCGGCAAGACATGCTCAGTGAACCACTGATCTTCTTCACCTGCATCTAGATTATGTTCTAGTACAGCAGTGGCTACAGATTCGATCATGCCTGCTATAGCGACAGCAGCAATTTCGAAATTGACACCCTGAACTCGGCTCTTAACAAGGATTTGACGAGTACGCTCGACTAGGCGAGAGCGCATTGCAGAATAATCGCGGCGGAAGTCCACATCAGTTTCAGCTAGCTCGCGGCTGAATTTAATCACAGCAGCGTTGTTCATAAAACTTTCGAATACTGCTTTAAGATCTTTGCGCAAAGCGCGATAAGCTTCGCGTCCGCGACCATAGTCTTGATTAAGATCTATGCCGCCATTAGCAGCGGTGTAGAGGTCTGACTCGACTTGAGCGACTAGTGCGTAGAACACATCTTTCTTATCGTTGAAATAAAGATAGAAAGTTCCATAACCAAGTTCAGCATGTTTGACTATGTCATGAACAGTGGCGTGGTGAAAACCTTTGTCGGCGAAAACATTTTTGGCGGCACTAAGGATACGATCACGGGTTTGCTTAGCCTTGCGTGTTTTGAGTTGGACTGAGGTCGTGGACATTTAAATAAGTATTATAGCATGAAAACTGAGGGGTTCGGCATTAATCCTCATAAAATATAGTTTATTAGCTATATCACATTAAATGGATTGCTTCGCCCTGCGGGCTTGCAATGACATATTATTAGTGTTTAGTGGCTAGCTCAACTCTTCAACGACTTATTAAAGAAACCAAACCCCAGCACGGTTTATTTGCTATCGCAATGTTATTTATGCTCGGCGATGGTTTGGCTAATGTTTTGCCGTCGTGGATAGTCAAGGTCTCTATAGATGGATTAGCGGCATTGGAACATGGAGCTAGTAGTTTTGATTTACTGCCAAGCCAGCTACATAAAATCTCGCAACTAAAGTTGCCGCCACTAGAACTTAGTACTGCTAACTTCGCTGTGGTTTTGCCGTTAGCTATAGTTGTAGTCTTCGTGCTTGAAGGATTATTCAAGTTCTTTTACCAATATCTTTTGCGCAAGATTGGTGTGCTGACTGCTGAACAAATGCGTAATAAATTTCATGCGCATCTAAGCCGCTTGCCGCTTGCTACTCAAGCTAAGTATGAATCAGGTTCACTAATCTCTGTGATTAGCAGTGATCTTAATAGTCTTCAATCTTGGTTAGCTGAGAGTCTAAGTAATTTTTTTAATGATGGTTTTAAAGCGCTGTTTCTGCTGCTCTGGTTATTGATGCTTGATTGGAAACTTACCCTTATTACTGCGCTTATTCTGCCGCTATTCGCTATTCCGGTCGCTCAGCTAGGCAAATCCATTCGCAATTATAGTCGTCGCGGACAGGATTATATCGGTACTGTAAGTACCTTCGTGGCTGAGACTCTGGCTAATCAGCGAGTGATTAAGGCGTATAACCTAGAAGAGTGGCGCGATCAATGCTTCGCGCGCGAGTCAGCTGTATTAGCGCGGCTTAATAATAAATGGGTATTCTATATGGCACTGGTGTCACCGCTAACTAATATAGTAGGTGCTGTTGGTATCGCTTCGATACTATATCTTGGACTTAGTTCAGTGGTGCATGGTTATATTTCTGTCGGTGAGTTCTCATCTTTCTTCGTGACCAGTATATTACTCTATGACCCAGTGAAGCGTCTTGGTAGAGTAGCTACTATAATTCAGTCTGCTCTTGGTGTAGCTGAGAGGGTGTTCAAGGTGCTTGATGAAGAAGAGCAAGCTGAAGGTTCAGCATCTATAGTTAAAGTTGAGAATGCAGCTTTAGAGTTTAAGAATATAAGTTTTGCTTATGCTACGCGAAGTGTGTTTAAGAATCTTAGTCTCAAAGTAGAAGCCAATACCAGTGTGGCTTTCGTGGGTCCTAGTGGTGGTGGTAAGACTACACTAGTTAGTCTGATCCCGAGATTCTATGAGATTAACTCTGGTGAGATATTAATCAATGGGATGAATATTAGAAATATGAGTTTAAGTGATTTGCGCAGTCACATAGCTTTAGTTACTCAGGAGCCGCTGTTATTCACAGGGACTATTCGCGAGAATATTATTATCGGCAATAGCAAGAACGAGACGTCAGTCTCGTTCTTGCGCTCTGAACCACGAGTGCAGAGTCTAAGCGATGATCGTCTTTTAGCTGCCGCTAAATCCGCCCACGTCCTCGAGTTCACTGATAAGCTGCCAGATGGTTTTGATACTCAAGTAGGTGAGCGCGGAGCTAATCTATCGGTTGGGCAGAAGCAGCGTATAGCACTGGCTAGAGCTTTTTATAGTGAGGCGCCGATAGTTATACTGGATGAGCCGACTAGCGCTCTTGATAATGAGTCACAAGCCTTGGTGCAAGATGCTATTGAGAAGCTGATGGTGAGCCGCACTGTGCTTATCATTGCACACCGTCTTAGCACTGTAGAGAAGTGTGATCGCATAGTCTATATCGAAGATGGTGAAATTAAAGAAGACGGTTCGCATACTGAACTTGCTGCAGCGGCTTCATCATATGCTAAATTGCTTGAGTGAGCAAAAACGTGACATACGTCACGTTTTTGCTCTCTAAACCACGAGTGCATACTATAATTATTTTTCAATGCAATTAATACTAATACTGTTACTAGTCTTTTCTGCTCCTGCTCACGCCGCCAGCCCCGCTGTCGAAAGACTCGAAACCATAGTAATGGCACAAGCTGTCGATATTAATCCATCACCGGCTATTGCTGAAACAAGAATGGATCTTGATAAAACTATAGTCAAGCAAGGACAAATGATAGTTGCGAAGTTCAGTAATTTTAAGCATAAGCCGACAGTTTATTTTATGGACAGAGCGTTTGGAACCTACAAAACTACTGAGAATAACTACTGGACTGCTATTCCGGTGGATGCCCTAACTAAAGTAGGCAGTTATAAACTTACTGCAACTGCTAATACTTGGTCCAAAGAGCAAACTATCAAGATTATAGATAGTAATAAAGGACTGCAGCATATTCATCTAGCTGATGATAAGGATGATTTAGTTGCAACGGCTAAAGAACTTAATGCAGTTGGTTCAGGTCTGCATACTGATTCCGATACTAAGCTGTGGACTGGTAAATTTGTTTATCCGAATAAGGCAAGTAAATCTAGTCCCTTCGGCGTGAAACGCTCTTATAATAATGGTCCTGTCGATAGTTATCATAAGGGGCTGGATTTTGCGGCGGGCATTGGTTCGCCAGTACTAGCACCAGCTGCTGGCAAAGTAGTTACAGTGGGTTACGAGAAGGGAGGCTTCGTGGTGCATGGTAATGCTGTGATTCTAGATCATGGTCATGGTATTACTTCTATATATATGCACTTAAATACTGTTGATGTTAAAGTTGGCGATCTGCTTAAAGCTGGCGATAAGATCGGCACAGTCGGTCATACCGGCATCTCTACTGGTCCGCACCTACATTGGGGCATCTATGCGCACGGCACCAGCACTGATCCTGAGCAGTTTGTTGGTTCTAGTATAGGGTTTTAGTCTATTTGGATTTAGCATGCTATTATATATGTAAGGGTATAATACCTTGTTTAATGGGTATATATTGGGAGTAAATAGGGTATAATGGTTTGGGTAGTAGTTGATTACAAGCACAAGAAAGTAATTGATAAACTGCCAATCCAGTGCAAGAAAAAATATGCTGTATTCAAGTATATTGCTCAGTACTCAGGATTAGAAGGCCTAAAAGCTGCGCAGGGTTTTAAACTGGAGCAGCTTAAAGGTCAATTAGCAGGACTATATTCTATAAGGTTGAACATTGCTTATCGAGTGGTATTTGATGTTCAAAATGAAATTAGAGTAATAGATATTCTAGAAATTAGTAAGCATGAATATAATCCATAAAATCTTATGAACCATGCCACAAAAATTAATATGAATTTCTTGGCAGTGCTTAGCTCTTGCTTGGAACAGTACGTTAAAGGCAAGATACAGCCTCAAGAAATACTTAAGGTAGTTGAATCTAACTTGCCTCAAGAAGATTGTGTTAATTGGGATCCAAGATCTGAGTTTCAAGCTTATCAATTAATCGAGACTTTTTTGGAGGTGAAGGGCTTGACCCAAGCTGAGCTTGCTCGAGAGCTTAATCTTAGTTCAGCTAAGATTAATGACTTGATTAAAGGTAGAAGATCCATCACCCCAAAAACTGCTAGGAAACTAGCCTCTGTGTTTGGAGTTGAGCATACAGTGTTTTTGTAAATTACTTAGACCTTGCACTTAATTGATTCGCCTGCGAGACTTTAAGTGCTACTGACACCAAGAATAGATTAACTAACATTGAAGTACCGCCATAACTAAGGAAAGGTAGTGGTACGCCAGTAATAGGCATCAGGCTTAAGTTCATACCGATATTAACGAAGATGTGGAACAAGAGCATAGAGAAAATGCCAATAGCAAGTAGTGAGTTGAATTTGTTATTAGATAGAGTAGCTGCTTTAATTATGCGCTGGCATAGTAGAGCATAAAGTATAACGACAAGAATTGCACCGAGAAACC